>CAZRXZ010000001.1:0-20500 GCA_964604095.1 uncultured Arenimonas sp.
GAATTTCCGGAACATCGAGGATTTATGCTGGAACTGCTGATCTCCGGGGGCTGGGTCATGCTGCCCTTGCTGGTGCTGGCCGTGGCCGCCACCGCCATCGCCATGGAGCGGGCCTGGACCCTGCGCGCCTCGGAAGTGATTCCGCACGGCATCGTGCAGGAAATCGAGCACTGGTCGCGCGGCAAGACCCTGGAAAGCTCGGAGATCCAGCGCCTGCGCCAGGATTCGCCGCTCGGCGAACTGCTGGCCGCGGCCTTGCTGGTGCGCCACAAGCCGCGCGACATCATCAAGGAGCGCATCGAGGACGTCGGCCGCCACATCAGCCACGACCTGAACCGCTTCCTGCCGACCTTGGGTACCATCGCCGCGGTCGCGCCCTTGCTGGGCCTGCTGGGCACGGTCATCGGCATGATCCAGATGTTCCTGACCATCCTGAGCACCGGCGTCGGCGATGCCAACCAGCTGGCCGGCGGCATCGGCCAGGCGCTGGTCTCCACCGCCGCCGGCCTGTGCCTGGCGATTCCGGCGTTGCTGCTGCACCGCTATTTCCGCGGCAAGGTCGCCGGCTACGTGATCGATATGGAAAAAGTGGCGATCAACCTGTTAGACGTGCTCGAAGCCCGCCAGTCGGCCTGACCGCGATGCGACTCGATACCGCAAACACCGACGACGAGGTCGAGATCAACCTCACCGCGTTGATCGACGTGGTGTTCACCCTGATCATCTTCTTCGTGGTCACCACCAGCTTCAACAACCGTTCGGCGCTGAAGATCAGCCTGCCCAGCAGCAGCGCCAGCCAGGCCGAGGCCCAGACCCGGCCGTTGACGGTGCTGGTCGACCGTTCCGGCAACTACTATGTCGGCGATCACGCCCTGGCCCGCAACGACCTGGCCAGCCTGAAGGACGCGCTGAAGCAGCAGGCCGGCAACGACACCGACCGCACGGTGGTGATCCAGGCCGACGCCAAGGCCAGCCACCAGTCGGTGGTCACCGCCATGGACGCGATCGGGCAATTGGGCTTCACCCGCCTGTCGATCGCCACCGCGCCGGAGGCCCGCGATGAATGACGCCGGCGTGCCGCCGCCCGCCCCCTGGCAGGTGTACCGCCGGCTGCTCGGCTACGCCCGGCCGTATGTGCCGTTCCTGGGCATCGCGGTGCTCGGCATGCTGGTCGAGGCCGCCTCGGCCGGCGCCTTCACGTATCTGATGAAGCCGATGGTCGACCAGACCTTCGTGGCCAAGAATCCGGACGTGCGCTGGGTGCTGCCGCTGTCGATCCTGGGCCTGTTCGTGCTGCGCGGCGTGGCCACGTTCGTCACCGATTACGGCATGGCCCGGACCGGCCGCAGCGTGGTGCTCGACCTGCGCCGGCAGGTGCTCGGCAAATTCCTGCGCATGCCCAGCGACCGCTTCGACCGCGAGCCGATTCCGGCGCTGGTCAGCCGTCTCAATTACGATACCGAGCAGGTGTCCAGCGCCACCAGCGAAGCCATCAAGGTATCGTTGACCGACACCCTGACCATCCTGGTGATGCTGGGCGTGATGCTGGCGCAGAGCGTCAAGGTCACCCTGGCGGTGCTGGTGGTGGCGCCGGTGATCGGCTACATCTCCAGCCGCGTCGGCCGCCGTTACCGGCGCATCAACCGCGGCATCCAGGAGGGCGTGGGGCAGATGGCGCAGGCCGCGGAAGAGGCGCTGTCGGCGCATCAGGAAGTGAAGATCTACGGCATGCGCGAAGCCGAAGAGGCGCGCTACGCCGTGCTTGCCGGGCAGAACCTGCGCATGCACCTGAAGGTCGAATCCACCCGCGCCAGCGCGTCGTCGATCGTGCAGCTGCTGGCCGCCGGCGCGCTGGCGATCATCCTGGTGGTGGCCGGATTCGAGGCGATGAACGGGCGCATGAGCGCCGGTGCGTTCGTCACCCTGATGACGTCGATGATGGTGCTGCTGCCCTCGCTCAAGCGCATCACCAACGTGCAGAGCGTGATCCAGCGCGGCATCGCCGCCAGCGAGCGCCTGTTCGCGGTGCTCGACCAGCCCGACGAGCCCGACGCGGGCACGCGCGACGGCGGCCGGGTCAAGGGCGAAATCCGTTTCGACGACGTGAGCGTGCAATACCGCGGGCAAAGCCGGCCGGCATTGGATCGTGTCGCGTTCAGCGCCCGCCCGGGCACGGTCACCGCCATCGTCGGGCGTTCCGGCAGCGGCAAATCGACCCTGATCCGGCTGTTGCCGCGCTTTTACGAACCCAGCGCCGGGCGTGTGCTGGTCGATGGCGTGGATGTGCGCGAATTCACCCTGGCAAGCCTGCGCCGCCAGATCGCGCTGGTCAGCCAGCAGGTGATGCTGTTCGACGATTCGGTGCTGGCCAACGTGCGTTACGGGCGGGCCGAGGCCAGCGAGGCCGAGGTCTGGCAGGCGTTGCGCGCCGCCAACGCCGAGGAGTTCGTGCTGAAGCTGCCGGAGGGCATCCACAGCGCGGTCGGCGAACGCGGCGGCCGCTTGAGCGGCGGCCAGAAGCAGCGCTTGGCCATCGCCCGCGCCATCTTGAAGGACGCACCGATCCTGATCCTGGACGAAGCCACCGCCGCGCTCGACAACGAGTCCGAGCGCCTGGTGCAGGACGCCTTGTCGCATCTGATTCCCGACCGCACCACCTTGATCATCGCGCACCGGCTGTCCACCGTCGAACACGCCGACCAGGTGCTGGTGCTCGATGAAGGCCGTCTGGCCGAGGTCGGCACCCACGACGAACTGCTGGCACGCGGCGGGCTGTACAGCCATCTGCACCGGATGCAGTTCCGGGAACCGGATGCCGGCTGATGCCCGGACTGGCATCGCGGCTTGAGGCGATCTGGTTCGGCGGCGCGACGCCGCCGGCGTTCCTGCGTTTGCTGGCGGCCGTGTATGCCGCGGTCCTGCGCCTGCGCCGCCCGTTCAATGCCGAACGCTTGCCGGCCCCGGTGCTGGTGGTCGGCAACTTCACCGTCGGCGGCACCGGCAAGACGCCGCTGATCATCGCCCTGGCCGAGCACCTGCGTGCTCTGGGCTATGCGCCGGGCGTGGTCAGCCGCGGATACGGCCGGCGTCTGCGCCAGGCGCACTCGGTGACGCCGGACAGTACGCCCGAGCAGGCCGGCGACGAGCCCGTGTTGATCGCGCGGCGCGCCGGCGTGCCGGTGCGGGTCGATGCCGACCGCTTGGCCGCGGCCCGGTTCCTGATCGAACAGGGCTGCGATGTAATCATCGCCGACGACGGCCTGCAGCACCGCAATCTGCCGCGGTGCGGCGAAATCGAAGTGCGCGATGCCGTGCGCGCCTACGGCAACGGCCGTCTGCTGCCGGCCGGCCCGTTGCGCGAGCCGGTGCGTGCGGTCGATATGCGCGTCATCAACGGCGCCGCGGCCGATTCGGCCGAAGGTTATGCCATGACCATGCAGCTCGGACCGTGCCGAAACCTGCGCGACGGCCGCACGCGTGCACTGGACGATTTTCGCGGGCAGGCGCTGCAGGCGGTGGCCGGCATCGGCAATCCGGGACGCTTCTTCGACAGCCTGCGCCGCGCCGGCCTCGACATCCGGCCGCATGCCTTCCCAGACCACCACGCCTTCCGCGCGCAGGACCTGCCGATCGGCACCGTCCTGCTGACCGAGAAGGATGCGGTCAAATGCGCGGACTTCGCGCATGCCGAGGTCTGGTCGGTGCCGGCCGAAGCCCGGCTTTCCGATGCGTTTTTCGCGCGCGTGGCGGCCATGCTGCCGCCGATCAGGAGTTCCCGATGACCGATTTCCTCGTCGCCATTCCGGCGCGTTTCGCCTCCACCCGCTTGCCGGGCAAGCCGTTGTTGCCGATCGGCGGCAAGCCGATGCTGCAGCATGTGGCCGAGCGTGCCTTGGCCGCCGGCGCCCGCGAAGTGGTGGTCGCCACCGACGACGCGCGCATCGCCGAGGCGCTGCAGCTGCCGGGCGTGCGCGTGTGCATGACGTCCTCCGAGCATGCCTCCGGCACCGACCGCCTGGCCGAGTGCGCGCGCGTGCTGTCCTGGCCGGAGGACGCGGTGGTGGTCAACCTGCAGGGCGATGAGCCGTTCGCGCCGGCCGCCGGCATCCGCCAGGTCGCCGATCTGCTGGTGCGTTCCGGACAGGAGATGGCGACCTTGGCGACGCCGTTCGCCGACTGGACGCAATTCCTCGACGCCAATGCCGTGAAGGTGGTGGCGGACGAACGCGGCCGGGCGCTCTATTTCAGCCGCGCGCCGGCGCCGTGGCCGCGCGATGCGGTCGGGCAGGTGCCGGACACGGCATTGCGGCACATCGGCATCTATGCCTACCGGGCCGGATTCCTGAAGCGCCTGAGCGCCTTGCCGGCCAGCCCCTTGGAGCGTTGCGAATCGTTGGAGCAGCTGCGCGCGCTGGAAAACGGCTACGGCATCGCGGTACAGCGCACGCTTGCCGAATTCCCGCCCGGCGTGGATACTCAGGAGGACTTGGCGCGGGCCGAGCGCACGTGGCGGGCCTCGGTCGCCGCGCAAGCCGGAGACGCCTGAACCGGGAGTGGCCATGAGCGCACCGAATGCCCCTGAGCTGAGCGGCAAACTGCAGTGGCTGAACGCCGACGCGCAACAGCTGTCGGCGCACCGCGGGCGGGTGGTGGTGGTGCTGTTCTGGAGCGCGTCCTCGGTGTATTGCCATAACCTGCTGCATGCCTTCGCCGCCATCCAACGCCGGCATCCCGATGCCCTGTCGGTGCTGACCGTGCATCTGCCCAAGTTCGAGGCCGAGCGCCATGCCGATACCGTGCAGGAAGCCCTGCGCCGCCTGGATATCCATCTGCCGGTCGCCAACGACCCGGACTGGAGCACGTGGCAGCACTACGGGCTGCAGTCCTGGCCGACCGCGGTCTTGATCGACGCCGCCGGCCGACGCGTGATCGATTTCGTCGGCGACGACCAGGCGCCGGCGGCCGAGGCCGCCGTGCAGGACTTGATCGCCAAGGCCGGCGCCGTTCCGCCCAAGCCGCCGCATCTGCACGTACGGCCGCGCCACAAGCAGTTCGGGCTGTTGAGCAGCCCCGGCGGCCTGGCGCTTGCCGACGGCAAACTGTTCATCGCCGACACCGGCCATCATCGGATCCTCGAATGCCTGCCCGACGGCCGCGTGCAGCGGGTGTTCGGCAACGGCATTCCCTTGTTCCTGGACGGACCGCCCGGCGACGCCTGTTTCAACCGCCCGGCGGGCCTGGACGTTTACCGCGACCACCTGTACGTGGCCGATACCGGCAACCACGCCGTGCGCCGCATCGACCTGCGCAGCGGCAACGTCGATACCGTCTTGGGCGATGGCCATGCGGGCGCCGTGGACGGCGCGAAGGTTCCGCTCGACAATCCGATGGCGGTCTGCGTCCTGGACGAGAGTCTGGTGGTGGCCGATGCCGGCAACAACCGTCTGGGCCTGTACAGCCTGGTCTCGCACGCCTTCACCGATCTCGCCGGCTCGGGCGCCTTGGGCCTGCTCGACGGCATCGGTGCGCGCGCGAAGCTGGCGCATCCGCTGGCCTTGGCGGCCGGACGCAACCAGGTGTACGTGGCCGAGGGCAGCTCCTCCAGCGTGCGCTCGGTGGCCGTGCCGGAGGGGCGCGTCAACACCGTGCTCGGGCAGGGTCTGTACCAGTTCGGCGCGCAGGACGGCCCGCGCCAGAGCGCGACGCTCCAGCATCCGCGCGCGCTGGCGGTGGACGAGCGCCGCGGTGCGGTCTGGGTCGCGGACGCCTACAACGGCAGCATCCGCATGTTCGGCGGCAACACCAACCAGCTCAGTACGCTGGCGCTGATGCAATCGCTGCGCCAGCCCTCGGCTTTGGCCGTGGACGGCGAGTCGCTGTGGATCGCCGATGCCGCGGCCGATCACGTCTACCGTTACTTCTTCGAGTCCGAGTTCCTGTCGCGGCTGAACATCCAGATGGCGTGAGCATGGCAGAGCAGGGCACGGAACGGGTTTTCGACGGCAGGCTGTTCGCGCAGGACCTGTCCAACGCGCCGGGCGTATACCGGATGTACGGCGCCGCCGACGCCGTGCTGTACGTCGGCAAGGCCGCCAACCTGCGCAAGCGGGTCGCCAGCTATTTCCGCGACGACCTGCCCTCGCGCCGGATCGGCCATATGGTCAAGCAGATCCAGCGCATGGAAGTGACCGTGACGCGCACCGAGGCCGAGGCCCTGATCCTGGAGAACCAGCTGATCAAGTCGCTGAAGCCGCGCTACAACATCCTGCTGCGCGACGACAAAAGCTATCCCTACCTGGTGGTCACCGACGAGACCTGGCCGCGCATCGCGTTCCACCGCGGCGCGCGCACGCTGGCCGGAAGCTATTTCGGGCCGTATCCCAGCGTCAACGCCGTACGCGCCACGCTCGACCTGATGCAGAAGATCTTCCGCCTGCGCACCTGCGAGGACGCGGTGTTCCGCAACCGTTCCCGGCCCTGCCTGCAGCACCAGATCGGGCGCTGCAGCGCGCCCTGTGTCGGCCTGGTCGGCGCCCGCGACTACGCCGCCGACATCCAGCGCGCGGCGCTGTTCCTCAACGGCCGCAGCGGCGAGCTGGTCGACGACCTGACGCGCGCGATGGAGGAGGCCAGCCAGCGCCTGGAGTTCGAGCAGGCAGCCGGCCTGCGCGACACCATCGCCGCCATCCGCACGGTGCAGGCCAAACAGTATGTCGAGGGCGAGCAGGTCGACATGGACGTGCTGGCCGTGGCCATGGAGGCGGGCACCGCCTGCGTCATGGTGCTGAGCTTCCGCAACGGCATGAGTTTCGGCACCCGCTCGCACTTCCCGAAATGCAACGGCGCCGAAAGCCCGGAAGAGGTGCTGTCCGCGTTCGTGGCCCAGCACTATCTGGAGCGCACGCCGCCGCGCGAGCTGGTGCTCAGCCACGCCGTCGAAGACCGCGCCCTGCTGGAGGACGTGCTGTCGCAGACCGGCGGCCGCAAGGTCGAGATCAAGCACGCGGTGCGCGGCGAGCGCGCACGCTATCTGGCGATGGCGCTGCAGAACGCGCAGATGGCCTTGGCCACCGAACGTCACGGCAAGCAGGCGCAGCAGCACCGCCTGCACGACCTGCAGCGCATGCTGGGCCTGGGCGCGCCGCCGCAGCGCATCGAGTGCTTCGACATCTCGCACACCCAGGGCGAAGCCACGGTCGCCTCCAATGTGGTGTTCGACGCCGAGGGCGCGGTACCGGGGCAATACCGCCGCTTCAACATCGAGGGCATCACCCCGGGCGACGACTACGCCGCCATGCAACAGGCGCTGACCCGGCGCTTCAAGCGCGCGCTGGAGCAGGGCGTGCTGCCGGATGTGCTGTTGATCGACGGCGGCGAAGGCCAACTGGCGCAGGCCCGCGGCGTGATGGCCGAGCTCGGCATCGACGCCGGCGCGCTCAGCCTGGTGGGCGTGGCCAAGGGCCCGGCACGCAAGCCCGGCGAGGAAACCCTGATCTTGCCGGACGGACGGCAACTCAAGCCCGGCGCGGGCTCCCCGGCGCTGCAGCTGGTCCAACAGGTGCGCGACGAGGCCCATCGGTTCGCCATCACCGGCCACCGTGGCCGGCGGCAGAAAGCCCGCGATACGAGTACACTAGAACGCATCGAAGGCATCGGCGCCAAGCGCCGGTCCAAGCTGCTGAAGCATTTCGGCGGCCTGTCAGGCTTGAAAGGGGCTGGTGTGGAGGAAATCGCGCGCGTGGACGGCATCAATCGGGCTCTGGCCGAGCGCATCTACGCGCAACTGCACGGCATCGACCGGGTGGGCGGATGACCATCACCATCCCGACCTGGCTGACCCTGTTCCGGATCGTCACCATTCCCCTGATGGTGGCGGCGTTCTATTGGCAGCATCCGGCGGCGCATATCGTCACCACCGCGGTATTCGTGCTCGGCGCGCTCACGGATTGGCTGGACGGCTGGATCGCGCGCCGGTTCAACATGGGCTCGGATTTCGGCGCCTTCCTCGATCCGGTCGCCGACAAGCTGGCGGTGGCGGTCACCCTGTTCATCGTGGTGCAGCGCCACAACACCGCGTACATGGCCTTGCTGGCCGCCGTCATCGTCGGCCGCGAGATCACCATCTCCGCGCTGCGCGAGTGGATGGCGCAGGTCGGCGCGCACGGCTTGGTCAAGGTCGCCGCGCTGGGCAAGCTCAAGACCATCTTCCAGATGGTCGCGCTCGGTTGCCTGCTGTACCAGCAGGACCTGTTCGGCCTGCCGATTTTCCTGATCGGACAGGTGCTGCTGTCGGTCGCGGCGTTCCTGACGCTGTGGTCGGGCTGGGATTATCTGCGCGCCGCCTTGCCGCGGATGAGCAAATGAAAACGGCGCAGTGAAAAAAATTCATTTAGAGGCTTGACATTAAATCCGGCAAAACCGATAATAATCTTCTCCGCGGGAATAGCTCAGTTGGTAGAGCACGACCTTGCCAAGGTCGGGGTCGCGAGTTCGAGTCTCGTTTCCCGCTCCAGTTTCGAAAAGCCTCGGTCCGCCGGGGTTTTTCATTTTCTAGCGTAGAACCCGCCCCGGTTTTCCGATAGAATCGCAAGTCCACCGGCCTGGTGGCAGAGTGGTCATGCAGCGGCCTGCAAAGCCGTGTACGCCGGTTCGATTCCGACCCAGGCCTCCAATTCAGCGCCAATCCACCGCCCCGGTGGCGAAATTGGTAGACGCATGGGACTTAAAATCCCCCGGCTTTGCGGCCGTGCCGGTTCGAGTCCGGCCCGGGGCACCAACAACCTCCGTCCGGAGGTTTTTTGTTGCCCGCCGTATGGCTCAGGGCGCCCACTGCGCCCACAGCAACGGCCAGTCCGCGGGCAGTGCCGGCAGGCCATCCGCCGCCGGGCAACCGGTCGGGATGTGCGCATCGGTCTGCATCGTATCCAGCAGTTCGGCAAGGCCCTGGGGCCACGATGCGGCGGCGTGGGCATCGGCCATGGCCCGCAACGCGGCAAGCGACTCGCCGGCCACGCCGCGGAACGCCGCGATATCGACTCCTGCCATGGCGGCCACGCGGGCCAGCAGAAACCAGACGATGAGGTTCTGCGGGTGGCAGACGGCCGCATCCGGGTGCTTCCGGGCCTGCGCGCACTGCGCCACCAAGCGCAACGGGGCGTTATGCAGCAACCGCGCGGCATCGGCATCGCGGCGCAGATACAGTGCCAGCAGCACCTTCAGCAGATGGTTGCGGGTGCCGAGCGCATCGGCACGGTGGTTGATGGCCTGTCCGTTCGCGCTGTTCTCCAGTGCGTCGAGTAGTGCCGCCAACGCCTGCCGGATGCCGGCGTACTCGGCCGGGGCCAGCGTACCGCGGTTCGATCCGGTTTCGGCCCAGAACGGAACCCCAAGGCAATCGCCCGCCAGCTCCGGCTGTGCGGCGGCGCGTTCTATCCGGCACAGCATGTCCGCACCGGTGGCGGCGCACGGCATCGCGGTATCCGCTGGCAGAAGCCAAGGCGCACGCGCCAAGGCATCCAGCCGTTTCGTCAGCAAGGCGGCATCGAGGGCGGCGGTGAACGCGGCCACGCCCTGGAAACGGGACTGATGGCGCACCGATTCGGCGGCCTCCACATCCGGCGTCGCACCGGTCTGCAGGCGGTAGATCCGGCCGGCTTCGATGAAACGGCCGGGTGCGATGGCGGTCATCGGCGCATCGGTTTCCCAGCCCGCCGAGCGCCACTGCTGCCAGGGGCCGGGTACCTGCAGGCGCGCGAGCAACTCGGCCTTGTTGCGGTTGCCGTAGCGCAGGCGCGGGTCGAAACGGTCCGGCGCATCGCGTCGGAACGCGATCTGCGGTTCCGGTTGGTAGTGCGTGGCATCCATCTCGCGGAAGTCGCGGTTGCTGTCCAGGCGGAACATCGGAATCAGCGCGTACAGCGCGTCCGTGGCGTGTCGTACGGCATCGGCGAAGGCCTGCCAGCCGTCCGGGGTGAAGAAGGTGCCGCCGTCCAGTGGCAGGACCCAGTCGGCGTCCCGGCTTCCGAGCTCGATGGCCCGGTTGCGGGCCCGATTCAGATCGATGGCCGCCAGCGATTTGTGCCGGTATATCCATTCCTGGCGCAGGCGCAAGGCCATCGGCGTCGGCGCCGCGCCGAGGGCGGGCAAGCCGCTGCTGTCCAGAAAGCTGTGCCGGTAGCGTTCGGAGTCGAACGGAATGTCCAGGCAGGCGTGGCCGGCCCGGGCGATCAAGGCATGGCATGCCTCGGACAGCGCGCGGTCCGCGATGCCGTTGAGGATCCAGCGTTTCTCGCAGCCGGGCAGTTCCGTTTCATGCTCGAGCACGAAGCGCAGGTTGTCCAGCGTGTTCCGGCTGTGGTGACGCGGCGGTAGCGGATTTCCGAGGATGCGGTAGAGGATGAGGTTCAACGCGGAATCCTGTGTTCGGCGGGACTTCGGCCCCCAGCGGGACGCCGCCCGATGTCGATACTATAATCGAGGGACATCCCCGACAGGTAACCCCATGTCCGAATCCATCCGCATCGAGGCCTTTTTCGATTCCGCCACCGCCACCTTCAGTTACCTGCTGATGGACCCGGAAACGCGCGCCGCCGCGGTGATCGACAGCGTACTCGACTTCGATCCCAAATCCGGCCGGACCCGACCGGACTCGGCCGCCCGCATCCGCATGCGGGCGGTGGAGCTGCAGGCCGACGTGCAGTGGCATCTGGAAACGCATGTGCACGCCGACCACCTCTCGGCCGCGCCGTATCTGAAGCAGGCGCTCGGCGGCGAAATCGCCATCGGCGAGCGGGTGCTGGCGGTTCAGGAGACCTTCGGACGGGTGTTCAATCTCGGCCCGGAGTTCGCGCGTGACGGCCGCCAGTTCGACCGTCTGCTCAGCGACGGCGAACGGCTGCCCCTGGGCCGGTTCGCCATCGAGGTGATCGCCACGCCGGGGCACACGCCGGCCTGCCTGAGCTACAGCCTGGAGGCCGACGGCCTGCGCCATGTGTTCGTCGGCGATACCCTGTTTATGCCGGACTACGGCACCGCCCGCTGCGATTTCCCCGGCGGCGACGCCGTCACCCTGTACCGCTCCATCCGGCGCCTGTTGGCCTTGCCGCCGGAAACGCGGCTGTATCTCTGCCACGATTACCCGCCGGCCGGGCGCGGACCGCAGCACCTGAGCACGGTGCAGGCCCAGCGTGAAGCCAACATCCACGTGCGCGAGGGCGTGTCGGAAACCGAATTCGCCGCCATGCGCCGCGCCCGCGACGCGACGCTGGCGATGCCGGCGCTACTGCTGCCGTCGGTGCAGGTGAACATGCGCGCCGGAAACTTCCCGCCGCCCGAAGACAATGGCGTGAGCTATCTGAAGCTGCCGCTCGACGCGCTGTAGGCCTTACAGTTCCAGCAGGCGCCGCTTGGCGGCCTCGCCGAGCTCGCCGCCGCCTTGCGCGGCTTCGCGGTAATACCCGGCGGCCGTTTCGCGCTGGCCGCGTTGCCGGGCGATTTCGCCCAACTGGTACGCGGCGATTTGGGTCGGCAGCAGTTTCCGGCTGGCGAGCAGATCGCTTTCGGCGTTGTTCAGCCGCCCCAGATCCTGCTGCACCAGGCCGCGCAGCAGTATGGGGCGGAAAAAGCCGGGCGAAAGCGTCACGGCTTTGTCGAACGCGGCCAGGCTCTCGTTTTTGCGGCCGAGCTTGAACTGGCTCTGGCCTTTCATCTCCCAAGCCAGGCCCTCGTTCGGCTGCAGGGCGATGGCGGCCTCGCTGCGGCCCAAGGCCGTGCCGAAATCGGATTTGCCGTAGGCGGCGGTGGCTTCCTGCAAGGCGTCGAACGCGGGTTTGTCGGCCCGCAGTTTCGCGGTGGCGGCGGTATAGGCCGCTTTGCCGCGTTCGCCGCCGGATGTCAGCTGCTTCAGCCGCCCGCGGTTGGCGTTCACCCGTTCCTGCGAGGGCGGGTGCGAGGCGAACAGGGCCTGCAGCCCGCCGCTCCGGCCCTGGGATTGGCGCAGGAAGATCTGCTGCAGTTCCACCGCGGCCTGCGGGTCGTAGCCTGCCGCCGACATCAGCTTCATGCCGACCGCATCGGCCTGCAGTTCGTGGTCGCGGCTGTAGTTGGCTTGCGTGCCGTATACCACCATGCCGGCGCCTTTCATGGCCAGATCGCCGTACTGCGGGGCCTTGCTGCCGATGGCCAAGCCGGCCAGCGCGCCGAGCACGCCCACGGCCTGGCTTTTCTTGCGCATGCGCATGGCGTGCCGGCGGGTGACATGGCTGATTTCATGCGCCAGCACCGCCGCCAGCTGCGCTTCGTCCTCCAGCACCAGCAGCAGGCCGCGGTTGATCGCGATCTTGCCGCCGGGCAGGGCCCAGGCGTTCAGCTCGCCGTTGTTGATCACGGTGAATTCGTAGGGCAGGTCAGGGAACTCGCTGGCCTTGGCCAGGCGTTTGCCGACCCGATCGACATAGTTCTGCAAGGCCGCATCGCGCAGGAACGGGCCGCCCTGCGCCTGTTGGCTGGGCAGGTATTGCTGGCTGCCGATGGCGATTTCCTCGCGGGTGATCGGCTTGAGCTGGGCCGAGGCGGTGGCTGCCAGGCTTACGCTGGCGGCGCATAACAGGGGGAGAATGCGTTTCATGTCGGAACTCCGTATCGAGGCCTCCGATTTTACCCGCGATAGCTGACAGGGCGATGAATTCCGCAGGCTAGGCAATGCCCGGGGACGATGCTATATTTTCAACACCTTATGAATATATTTGACTGGCCCGCCGAATGAACAGCCAACATGCACCGTCGTATTACGCCGCTTCCGCCTTGCCGCAACCGGCGCGCCCGCCGCTGCACGGGCGTATCGAAGCCGATGTCTGCATCGTCGGCGCCGGCTACACCGGGCTGTCGTCCGCCCTGCACCTGGCCGAAGCCGGCTTCCGGGTGGTGGTGCTGGAGGCGGCGAAAGTGGGTTGGGGCGCCTCCGGCCGCAACGGCGGCCAGATCGTGCACAGCTATTCGCGCGACATCGACGTGATCGAGCGCAACCACGGCAAGGCGGTGGCCGAGGCCATGGGCAGCATGGCCTTCGAAGGCGCCCGCGTCATCCGCGAACGCGTGGCCAAATACGGCATCGACTGCGATTTGAAGGACGGCGGCATCTACGCCGCCAAGACCCGCAAGAAGGTGGCCGGCCTGCACGAGCACAAGGAACTGTGGGAGAAATACGACGCGCTCAAGATGCAGTTCGTGGCGGGCGCCGACATCCAGAACTACGTGCGCACCGACGAATACGAGGCGATCCTGATCGACCCGACCGGCGGCCACATCCATCCGCTGAAGCTGGCGCAGGGCGAAGCCGCCGCGCTGGAATCGCTCGGCGGCACGATCCACGAACAGTCGCCGGTGACGCGCATCGAGCGCGGCGCCACCGCCGTGGTGCGCACCGCGCAGGGCGAAGTGCACGCCAAGACCGTGATCGTGGCCTGCAACGCCTACATCGGCGAACTGGAGCCCAAGCTCAGCGCCAAATCCATGCCCTGCGGCACGCAGGTGGTGGCCACCGCGCCGCTGGCCAACTGGCAGGACGTGCTGCCGCAGGACCACTGCGTGGAAGACACCAATTACCTGCTCGACTATTACCGGCTCTCGGCCGACAAACGCCTGATCTTCGGCGGCGGCGTGGTGTACGGCGCGAAAGATCCGGTCGACATCGAATCGCACATCCGCCCCAACCTGGAGCGCACCTTCCCGCAGCTGAAAGGCGTGAAGATCGATTACGCCTGGACCGGCAACTTCCTGCTCACGCTCTCGCGCCTGCCGCAGGTCGGCCGGCTGGAATCCAACATCTACTACGCGCAAGGCTGCTCCGGCCACGGCGTGACCTACACGCATATGATCGGCCGCGTGCTGTCGGAAGCCATCCGCGGCCAGCACGAACGCTTCGACGTGTTCGCGGGCCTGCCGCATTATCCGTTCCCCGGCGGCCGTCTGTTCCGGGTGCCGTTCACCGCGCTCGGCGCGCTCTGGTACGACCTGCGCGACCGACTTGGCGTCTGAGACCGAAGGCCGGCCGACGGCATTGGCTATAATCAGCGGTATCGAATGCGGAGCGCCGTCATGCCCTTGAACCGTTACTGGCTGTTCCTGCTCGCCCTGCTGGCCGTTGCCGGCTTCGGAGCGGCATATTGGCAGGGCAGTGCTTGGGCGCTGTGGCCGGCCGTGATTGCCGCTGCATTTACCTTGGTCGGCATCGCCGATCTGCGCCAGCGCCATTCGGCCCTGCGCCGCAATTACCCGCTGCTGGCGCACGGCCGTTTCCTGATCGAGGCCATCCGGCCGGAGCTGCGTCAGTACCTGTTCGAATCCGACACCGAGAAGGCGCCGTTCTCCCGCCAACAGCGCTCGATCGTGTACCAGCGCGCCAAGCAGGAGCTCGACAAGCGCCCCTTCGGCACCCAGGGCGATGTCTATGCCGAGCGCTATGAGTGGATCAACCATTCGCTGCGGCCGGCGCCGCCGGCCAGCGAACCGTTCCGCATCCGCATCGGCGGCGCGCGCTGCACGCAGCCCTACGAGGCGGCGGTGCTCAACATCTCGGCGATGAGCTTCGGCGCGCTCTCGGCCAACGCCATCCGCGCGCTGAACCTGGGCGCCAAGAAGGGCGGCTTCTATCACGATACCGGCGAAGGCTCGATCTCGCGCTACCACCTGGAACACGGCGGCGATCTGGTCTGGGAAATCGGCTCGGGCTATTTCGGTTGCCGCAACGCCGACGGCGGCTTCGACGCCGAACGCTTCCAAGCCAGCGCGGCGTTGCCGTCGGTGAAGATGATCGAAGTGAAGCTGTCGCAGGGCGCCAAACCGGGGCAGGGCGGCATCCTGCCCGGCGCCAAGGTCACGCCGGAAATCGCCGAAGCGCGCGGCGTGCCGGTGGGGGTCGATTGCCTGTCGCCGGCCGCGCATTCGGCCTTCGATTCGCCGCTGGGTCTGCTGCAGTTCGTGCAGCGCCTGCGCGAGCTGTCCGGCGGCAAGCCGGTCGGCTTCAAGCTGGCCGTCGGCCATGTCTGGGAATGGTTCGCCATCGCCAAAGCCATGCAGGAAAGCGGCCTGTTGCCGGATTTCATCGTGGTCGACGGCGGCGAAGGCGGCACCGGCGCGGCGCCTTTGGAGTTCACCGACCACGTGGGCATGCCGTTGCGCGAGGCGCTGATGCTGGTGCACCAGACCTTGGTCGGGCTCGACCTGCGCGGCCAGATCAAGGTCGGCGCGGCCGGCAAGATCATCACCGGTTTCGACATGGCGCGCGTGCTGGCGCTGGGCGCCGACTGGTGCAATGCCGCGCGCGGCTTCATGTTCGCGGTCGGCTGTATCCAGTCGCAGAGCTGCCACACCGGCCGCTGCCCGACCGGCGTGGCGACCCAAGACCCCGGCCGCCAGCGCGGCCTGGACCCCGGCGACAAATCCGAGCGCGTGTACCATTTCCAGAAAAATACGGTGAAGGCCCTGGCCGAGATCCTGGCCGCGGCCGGCCTGCGTCATCCGGACGAACTCGGCCCCGAGCACATCATCCGCCGCATCGACCCGGAAACCGTGTTGCCGCTGTCGCGGGTATATGCGCAGCTGCGGCCGGGCGAACTGCTGCAGGGCGGCGAGCCCGAGCACCCCAGCCTGCGCCAGTACTGGCGCGAATCCCGCTCCGATTCGTTCGCGCCGCCGGCCTCGTTGCTGAACCCGCGCCGCAGCAAATCGCTTTGAGCATCTTGCCTGCCGCCCGGCTTTCCCGTAGAATAGTCGTTCTTGGGCGATTAGCTCAGCGGTAGAGCATTGCCTTCACACGGCAAGGGTCGCAGGTTCGAACCCTGCATCGCCCACCAAGACACGAAAAACCCCGCTTCGGCGGGGTTTTTCAATTTCCGATGCGTCAGGCCGTGCTCATTCGCGCACGATGGACTGCCCGAACTTCCACATCGCGCTGAGCTGTTCGGCTTCGGCGATCTCGTCCGCGTTCATGGTCTTGGCCAAGGCGTCGCGCGGTTTGCTGGCCGGGTAGTGACCGCTCATGATCGCCACGTTGTACCAGGCGTAGGCCAACACCGCGTCGCGCTTCACGCCATCGCCCTTGGCGTACAGCTGGGCCAGCTCGAACTGCGCCGCCATCTGGCCCTGCGCGGCGGCTTGGCCGAACCAGTGCGCCGCTTCGCTCAGGCTGCGCGGCACGCCGTCGCCTTTCAGCAGCTTCATGCCCAGGTCGTACTGGCTGTCCTTGTCGCCCTGTTCGGCGCCCTTGCGGTACCAGGTCAGCGCCTGCTGCTTGTCTTCCTTCACGCCTTGGCCGGCGGCGTACATGAAGCCGAGCATGCTCTGCGAATAGGCGTTGCCGCTGGCCGCGGCCTTGCCGAACCAGTCGGCGGCTTTGGCATAATCCTGCGCCACGTCGCGGCCGCGGTAGTATTTGATGGCCAGGAACATCTGCGAATTCACGTGGCCCTGTTCGGCGGCCAGGGCGTACCAATGCACGGCCGCCTTCGGATCGCGCGGCGCCTTCTCGCCGCTGTCGTACAGCAGGGCGAGCTTGTATTGCGATTGCAGATGGCCCTGCGCGCCGGCCTGCGCGTACCACTGCATGGCCTCCGGCACGTTTTCCGGCACGCCCTTGCCGCCGTAGTGCAGTTGACCGACCTGGTACTGCGCTTCGGCATCGCCGAGCTTGGCTTTCTCCAGATAAATCGCCATCAGCCGCCGGTAGAGTTTCACGGCTTCGGCCGGGTCCTTGCGCAGGCCGATGCCGAACTCGTTCATGTAGGCCAGCTGGGCGATGGCCTGCGGGTGGTCCTGCTTGGCCAAGGCGGCCAGCAGTTTTTGCGCGGCGGCGTAGTCCTGATTGCGATAGGCCAGCAGGGCCTGCTCGTAGCCGCCGGTCTCGGGCGCGGCTTTACGTTTCCAGAACTGCGCCTCGGCCGTTGGCGTCAGGGCAAAAAAAAGGGCCGCTAAGGCCCCGATACGTACGAATTCCATGCCGTTATTTTAGGCAAAGCGCCGAAGCCGGTTGTAAAGATTCCGTTTCGTGCCGACCGCCGTTCAGGCGATCTGCTCGGCGGCGAACCGGCCGTCCAGGTAATCCATGGCGTCCAGCGGCGGCAACAGGCTGGCCTTCTCGAAGGCGTCGGCGGCGGCCTGTTCGGCCTCTTCGTCCAGCAGCAAGAGCATCTGCGCGTGCTCCACGTGCACGATCGGCATCTTCGGCGCCAGCTTCAGCGCCGTGGCCATATGCTGTTCCGCCAGTTTGCGCTTGGCGCCGTAGGTCAGCCCGGCCAAGGTGGAACCGACCTTGTTGACGATTTCGGCATGCCACAGGGCGCTGGCCAGATGCGCCTCGGCGTGCTTGGGATCGAGCGCCAGGCAGGCATCCAGCGCGCTTTTGATCTTGCCGGCCAGTCCGATCTTCAGCGCTTTGGCGATGGACAAGCCCTGGCCGTAACGGCCGTAACCGAAGGCCAGCCGGTAGTGGCTATTGGCTTCCTTCGGCAGCGCCGCCACCGCGGCTTCGCCCAGCTGCGCCACCTCTTCGAAGCGGGCCAGGCGTTCGGCGTCTTTCTTCACCAGATACGTGGTGTGGATGCCCAGCGCCTTGGCCGCGACGCTGACGCCGACTGGGCCGAGCGCGGCGCCGGTTTCATACGCCTGCTGGAAGTCGCCGCTGTGGAAAGCACGCCAGGCGTCCTGCAGGGCCTCGGCCAGTTCGGCGGCGGCAACGCCTTTCGGCGCGGCCTTGCCGGCCGCTTTCAGCAGGGCGGCGGCACGTTTTTCGTCGGGGTAGGGTTCGCCATCCCCGAGGTGCAGGGCTTTCCAGTGCGTCTGCAGCAGCTTGCCGCTGAAGTCGAAATGCTTGCCGGTGGCGGCCCACGCGGTTTTCTTTCCGGCCATGCGCGCGTCTCCTCGTTCGTGTCAGTCGTGGCGGCGTTGTGCGGCCTCGAAGGCCGCCAGTTGTTCGGGGCTGGCCTCGCGCTGGTGCCGGGCCTTCCAGTCGGCGAACGGCATGCCGTACACGGCCTCGCGCGCGGCGTCCTTGTCCATCGGAATGCCGCGTTCGGCGGCGGCATCCTGGTACCACTGCGCCAGGCAGTTGCGGCAGAAGCCGGCCAGGATCATCAGGTCGATGTTCTGCACGTCCGGCCGTTCCTGCATCAGGTGCGCGCGCAGGCGGCGGAAGGCGGCGGCTTCGAGTTCGGTGCGGGTGGCGTCCGTCAGCATGGCGTTCACTGGGAAGATACGGGATAATAGCCTAACACCCCACAACGGATCGGGCACGGCATGACGGCACAGGTACTCGACGGCAAGCGCATCGCGGATACCCTCCTGGACGACCTGGCCGTGCGCGTGCAGGCACGGGTCGAATCCGGCCGTTCCCGCCCGGGGCTGGCGGTGGTGCTGGTCGGCAATGATCCGGCCTCCAGCGTCTATGTGCGCAACAAGCGCCGGGCCTGCGAGCGGGTCGGCATCCAAGCCTACGATTACGACCTGCACGCCGACACCAGCGACGCCGAACTGACCGCCCTGATCGACCAGCTGAACGCCGACCCCAAAATCCACGGCATCCTGGTGCAGCTGCCGCTGCCGGGCGGCCGCGACGGCACCTGGCTGATCGACCGCATCGACCCGGCCAAGGACGTGGACGGGTTCCACCCGGCCAACGTCGGGCGGTTGGCGCTGCGTCAGTTCGGCCTGCGGCCGTGCACGCCGCGCGGCATCACCACCTTGCTGGCCTATACCGACCAGCCGATCCGCGGCCGCAACGCCGTGGTGGTCGGCGTCAGCAACCACGTCGGCCGGCCGATGGTGCTGGAACTGCTGATCGCCGGCTGTACGGTCACCGCCTGCCATAAATTCACCCCGAAAGACGTGCTGGAAGCCCATGTCCGCCAAGCCGACGTGCTGGTGGTGGCGGTCGGCAAGCCGTCCATGATCCCCGGCGAGTGGGTCAAGCCGGGCGCGGTGGTCATCGACGTCGGCATCAACCGCCTGGACGACGGCCGCCTGTGCGGCGACGTGGAATACGCGGCGGCCGCCGAGCGCGCCAGCTGGATCACCCCGGTGCCGGGCGGGGTGGGGCCGATGACGGTCGCGACCCTGATGCAGAACACCCTGGAAGCCTGCGAGGCGATGGATCGCTGACATCGACAGGGCGCGGGCCCTTGCGGTATAATGGATTGCTTCACAAGCCCGGAGCCGCCCATGCTGCGCATTCTCGCTGAAGCCCTCACGTTCGATGACGTGTCCCTCGTTCCCGCGCATTCCGCGATCCTTCCCAAAGACGTCCGGCTCGCCACCCAGCTGACCCGCAACATCCGCATCAACCTGCCGATCGTGTCGGCGGCGATGGATACCGTGACCGAAGCCCGTCTGGCCATCGCCATGGCCCAGCTCGGCGGTATCGGCATCCTGCACAAGAACATGGGCGCCGCCGAACAGGCCGCGCAGGTCGCCATGGTCAAGAACTTCGAGGCCGGCGTCATCCGCGAACCGTTCACCGTCGGTCCGGACACCACCATCGGCGAAGTGCTGAAACTCACCCGCGCCCGCAACATCTCCGGCGTGCCGGTGGTCGACGGCGGCCAGCTGGTCGGCATCGTCACCAGCCGCGACATGCGCTTCGAGAAGAAGCTCGACGATCCGGTGCGCAACATCATGACCAAGAAGGACCGTCTGGTCACCGTGCGCGAAGGCGCCAGCGACGACGAGGTGCTGGCCCTGATGCACACCCACCGCATCGAGAAGGTGCTGGTGGTCAACGACGGCTTCCAGTTGCGCGGCCTGATCACCGTGAAAGACATCCAGAAGGCGCGCGACAACCCGAACGCCGCCAAGGACGCCAGCGAGCAGCTGCTGGTCGGCGCCGCGGTCGGCGTCGGCGGCGACACCGAGGCGCGCGTCGAGGCGCTGGTGCAGGCCGGCGTCGACGTGATCGTGGTCGACACCGCGCACGGCCATTCCCAGGGCGTGCTCGAGCGCGTGGCCTGGGTCAAGAAGCATTTCCCGAACGTCGACGTCATCGGCGGCAACATCGTCACCGCCGACGCCGCGCTGGCGCTGATGGACCACGGCGCCGATGCCGTGAAGGTCGGCGTCGGCCCGGGCTCGATCTGCACCACGCGCATCGTGGCCGGCGTCGGCGTGCCGCAGATCACCGCGGTGTCGATGGTGGCCGATGTGCTGAAGGGCAAGATCCCGCTGATCGCCGACGGCGGCATCCGCTATTCCGGCGACATCGCCAAGGCCCTGGCCGCCGGCGCGTCCAGCATCATGATCGGCGGCCTGTTCGCCGGCACCGAGGAAAGCCCGGGCGAGATCGAGCTGTTCCAGGGCCGCAGCTACAAGAGCTACCGCGGCATGGGCTCGCTCGGCGCCATGGAGATGGGCAGCAAGGACCGCTACTTCCAGGACGCCTCCGACGCCGACAAACTGGTGCCCGAAGGCATCGAAGGCCGGGTGCCGTACCGCGGCCACCTCGGTTCGATCGTGCACC
>CAZRXZ010000002.1:0-5963 GCA_964604095.1 uncultured Arenimonas sp.
CGAACCGGCCGTCGACCATCAGCGCGCTGCGGTGCGCGTCGTGGATGACCCAGGGCCCGAATTCATCATGCCCGACGACCACCATCACATGGCCGGGAATGAACACCAGGTCGCCGACCTGCAGCTGCCGCAGGCGCGCCAGGCGTTCGGCGCGGCCGAGTTCGGGGCCGAAGACGATGCGTTGGAAGGCCGGACTGCGGGCCTGGTCGCCGGTGTTGCGCGGCAACAGGATGCCGAGCGAGCGGTAGATTTCGGACACGAACCCGCTGCAGTCGCGGCCTTGGTAATCATGGCCCCAACCGTAACGCTCGCCGAGGAACTTGAAGGCCTGGCGGATCAGGTTGGCCTGGCTGGCGGGCAAGGGCGCGGCCGCGGTGTCGGCCGCACGCGGAATCAACACCGGCTTGATGTGCAGCATTCCGTTATCCAGGCGCAAGGGCACATCCACGATCCAGCTGCCGAGCGCGCCTTGGCCGTTCACCGGCTTGGACAGCGGCCAGTCGGTGCGTAACGGAAAGCTGGTGCCCATGTCCAGACGGAGCTCGGAGACGCCGGACGCGTAGGGATGGAACACCGTGCGCACCTGGGGGGCGGTGACGTAACGCCGCGGCTGGCGTGCGGCGTAACCCATCACTTCGTCGCGCGAGGCGATGCCGACCGCCTCCGCCCGGATCCAGCCGGCGTAGTTCTCGGCCTGCACGAACAACCAGTCGCCGTCGCGCGATGCGTGCAGCACCGCCACCGGCGTGCCCGGAAACAGGGCCGATTCCTGCAGGCGGTCGATGTCGATGCCGCCGCTGCGGTCGAAAGCGCGCTGCGCGGTCGGCAGGCGGCGCACGGCGGCGCGTGCCACCACCAGCCCGAACAGGCGGTCGTCGGCGGCTTCGATGCGGTCGAGCGCCCGGTTATCCAGCCAAGCGTCGATCTCGGTCTGCGTGATTTCGGTGTCCGCGTTCTTGAACCAGGGCGTGCCCAGACGACCGGTCAGCGCCTCGATGCGGGCGCGGATGGCTTCCGCCGGCAACGAGGCCGGCCACGACGGCCAATGCACCATGCTCGGTTCGGTGCGCAGCAGCTGCTCGTTGCGTTCGGCGATGGCTTGCGCCGAACGCAAAACGCGCTCGCCGGATGGCGCACGAATCAGCCAATAACCCGGCTCCAGGCGTTCCGGCGCCAATCCCGCTTTGGCCCAATCCGGTTCGGCCGCGCCCAGCGTCGCGCTCAGGCCAGCGATAATCAGCAGGAACAGGTGGCGTACGCGTTTCATGATCAGGCTCCGAGGACATGCAGTAGACCGGAAAGCAGGATGCCGCCGCCGGTGCCCAGCACGTAGCCGAGCATCGCCAGCAACACGCCGACCGGCGCCAGCACCGGCGCATACGCAGCCGCCAGCAGGGGGGTGGAGGCCACGCCGCCGACGCAGGCCAGCGAGGAAATGCCGCAGAGCGCCAGGTCGAAACGGAACAGGCGCGCGCACAGGAGCAACAAGACACCGTGCAGCACCAGCACCAACAGTCCGGTCAGCAGGAACAGCGGCGCCGCGCTCAGGTTGCGGAAATCCGCCTGCGAGGCGATGGCCGCCACGATGACCGCCAGCAAGGCCGAGGCCATCGACATCGAGCCCGGAATCCGGCGCAGCGGCGTGAACGACGTGGCCAGACCGAGCGCCGTGGCCCACAACAGGGTCCAGGAAGCCTTGCCGAACAGGGCCGTGGCCGGCGTGAGCTCGGCCAAGGCCTTGCCGACCTGTCCCAACAGCACTGCGGCACCGAGCCAAAGCAGGAGGGCGCCCATGTCCGCGCCTGCTGCCGAAGGCGGTGCCGTCTCAACCGACGAGGCCATGTGCTCCGTCAGCGGCCGGGCCCCGAGCTTGGCGTTCGCCAAGGCTTGCAGGGGTACGCTGGCGAACAGCACCAGCACCCAGAGCGAATAACACAGCGAGTCGATCAACAGCGCGTTGGCGAGGGCATCCGGGCCGGCGCCGATGGCCTGCGACACCGCGACCAGATTGGCGGTGCCGCCGATCCAACCGCCGGACACCGCGCCCAAGGTCTGCCAGGCATCGGGCGGCAGCAATGGCCGCATCAGCAGGAATGCGGCGAGAACCGCGGCGTAGATCGACAGGCAGGCGCACACAAACCCGGCCAGGATGCGCGGCCCCAGGCGCAGGATCGCGCGGATGTCGCAATTGGCCAACAGCAGCACCATCAGGGCGGGCAGGGCGGCGTCCAGCAGGCCTTGCCGGGTCTCGGCCAGGGCCGGCGATTGCCGCCAGACGCCCGCGACCGACAGCACGGTCATCAATAAATAGGTCAACACCACGGCCGGCAATACCCGGAACAGGCGCCAGGCCAGGCGGGCCTCCAGGAACGGAAACAGCCCGGCGCACAGCAACAGCGCGGCGAGATAGACCCAGGGCGATTCGATCATCGGAAACCGTTCAGAAAGCAAAGCGAATCTGCCGAGTATAGGCAAATGTAGGCCGCCAACCACACATTCGGGCGAAATTCCGCCCGAATTCCAGTGGCTTGTACCATGGGCCATTGACCATGGCGCGTTGCCCGTGTTACAAAAACCGGTCGCTAGCCATAAGAATGATTAATCATAATTGGCTAATGTACTGTCCGGGAATAAACAACCACAATAGAGAGAGGGTTCATGAGCAAGAAAAGGGCTTTGCGCAAAAACATCCTGTCGGCGGCGTTGGGCGGCTGCCTGCTGTCCCTGATGCCGGTCGGCGCCACGCTGGCGGCCAACGACGGCGCCTTGATCGGCCGCACCGCATCCGGCACCACCGTGGTGGCGACCAATCTGGAGAACGGCCTGGAACGTTCGGTCACCGCCGACGACAAGGGCAATTACCGCTTCCCGTTCCTGCCGGTCGGCACCTATCGGATCGAGGTCCGTAAGGACGGCCAAGTCGTGCAGAAGGCCGAACAGGTGCGCATCAGCCTGGGCAACGCCACCAAGCTCAACCTGGGCTCCGATACCGGCGTCATCGACACCGTGCAGGTGCGCGGCACCGCCGTGGTCTCGCCGATCGACGTCAGCTCGGTGGAATCCGCCAGCAACTTCACCGCCGAAGAAATCAAGCGCCTGCCGGTCGAACGTGACGCCGGCGCCGTGGCGCTGCTGACCCCGGGCGTGGGCAAGGGCGACAAGGACCTCGGCGGCTTCTCCTTCGGCGGCTCCTCGGTCGCCGAGAACACCGTGTACATCAACGGCCTGAACGTCACCGACTTCTCCAACCGCATCGGCAACTCGGCCGTGCCGTACGCCTTCTACAAGGAATTCCAGGTCAAGACCGGCGGCTATTCGGTCGAGTTCGGCCGCACCACCGGCGGCGTGATCAATGCCGTCACCAAATCGGGCTCCAACGAGTTCAAATACGGCGCCGAACTGGTCTGGGAGCCCGCGTTCATGCAGACCGCCGGCACCGACCGCTACGACACCGAAGGCAACCTGGCCTACAGCTTCAGCCGCGACAAGTCGACCGACACCAACCTGAACCTGTACGCCTCGGGCGCCATCGTGCAGGACAAGCTGTTCTTCTACGGCCTGTACGAAGCCCGTAACTTCAGCGGCCAAAGCCTGACCGGCGACGCCGGCGAGCAATACAACCCGCAGGCCGACGATGCGTTCTGGGGCATCAAGCTCGACTGGCACGTCAACGACAAGAACCTGCTGGAACTGCTGGCGTTCTCCGACAAGAACACCGAGGACAGCAGGCAGTACGAGTACGACCTCGACACCGGCCGCGGCGAGTACCTGAACACCGCCTACACCTACAGCGGCGGCACCAACTGGGCGCTGACCTGGACCAGCTACCTGACCGAGAACCTGTCCGGCAAGTTCCTGTACGGCCGCAACGAGCGCGACCGCACCCGCAACAGCCTCAACGACATCAACTGCAACTACATCCGCGACCGCCACAACCTGGACTACGGCCGTTACCCGGGCTGCACCAGCGAAGACCAGGTGCTCAGCCACGTCGACGAACGCGAAGCCATGCGCGTCGACTTCGAGTGGAACCTGGACCGCCATCTGGTGCGCTTCGGCATGGACCTGGAAAACAACGTCTCCGATTACCGTGAATACAACCCGGGCCCCGGCGGCATCGCCTACACCATCCGCGACACCGATCCGGGCACCCAGCTCACCAACGGCGGCATCGTGCCGGCCGGCATTTACGGCGTGGTGTCAGCCAACCTGTATGAAGTCAGCGGCGAGTTCGAGACGGTGAACTCCGCGTTCTACATCGAGGACAACTGGTCGGTGACCGACAACCTGGTGCTGAACTTCGGCCTGCGTTCGGAAGCCTTCGACAACAAGGACGCCGAGGGCAACAGCTTCATCAAGATGGACAACATGCTGGCTCCGCGTTTCGGCTTCTCCTGGGACAAGAACGGCGACAGCTCGCTCAAGATCTTCGGCAACGTCGGCCGTTACTTCCTGCCGGTGGCCAACGTGATCAACGTCAAGCTGGCCGGCGGCCTGCTCAGCCAGACCACCTATTACGCCTTCGAGGAGGAATGGGAGTCCTTCGAGTACAACGGTTCGACCTACTACAAGCCGGTGCTCGGCGCGCAGATCGGCCCGGTCGACAACACCTACGGCGACGGTTCGGTCGGCGACCTGCGCGGCAAGGTCGACTCCGACCTGGATCCGGTGTTCCAGGACGAGCTGATCCTGGGTTTCCAGAAGCAGATCGACGACAAATGGTCGTGGGGCGTGCGCGGCACCTACCGCAAGCTCAACAACGCGATCGAGGACATCACCCTGACCGCCAACAGCTACTGTGACGGTTTCGAGCAGGTGGTGATGGCCAACCCGGGCAAGGTGCTGACCGTGTACACCGACACCGACTGCGACGGCGAGAACGACGGTTTCGACACCATCGACACCCGCACCGAAGGCTGGGCGCTGTACGACGACAACGGCGATTACGTCGGCCAACGCGGCTGGGACAAGCCGAACCGCAGCTACAGCTCGCTGGAATTCGTGCTTGACCGCGCCTGGGACGACAAGTGGTCGTTCAACGGCTCGTACACCCTGGCGTTCAGCAAGGGCAATTACGAAGGTCCGGCCAACTCCGACCTGCCGAGCGGCGACCAGAGCGGCCGCACCTATGCGTTCGACAACCCGTACGTCAACCTGAACGGTTACGGCTACCTGCCCAACGACCGTCGCCACACCCTGAAGCTGCGCGGCAGCTACGCGCTGGACGACAACTGGTCGCTGGGTTCCAGCATGACCGTGCAATCGGGCCGTCCGATCAACGGCTTCGGCGCCGGCAACCCGTTCGACGCCACCGACCTGTACAGCTTCTACCAGTGCGTGCAGAACTGCGATGGCGACCCGTCGGACCGCGTGTACGTGCTGAACAAGCGCGGCGCCTTCGGCCGTACGCCGTGGACGTTCGACCTGAACGCCAGCCTGACCTACGAGCGCAAGATCGGCGACGGCGATTTCCGCGCCAACCTGACGGTCTACAACCTGCTGAACATGGAGCGCGTCACGCAGGTGTATGAAACCCTGCAGTATTACATCGGCGACGACGAGCCGGAATTCCGCCGCGGCACCGCCTGGCAGAAGCCGCGCTACGCCCAGCTGACCATGAGCATCGATTTCTGATCGAGGTCTGATGGCTGACACCCTGCGCCTCGGGATATCCTGTCCCGAGGCGCTTTTTTTTGGAGGACACGACCATGTGGACGAGCATGCTTTCGATTACCCTGGCGGCGGCTTCCGGTACCGGGCAGAGCGATTCCGCAGCCGCGGCGTTGACCGATATCCGGACCTTGGCGCCGGACATCGCCCTGGATATCCGCTACGCCGGCGCCGACAACTTCACCGGGCGTCCGGTGCCGGGCTATGCCGCCGCCAAATGCCTGTTGCATCGCCCGGCGGCCGAGGCCTTGGCGCGGGTGGAGCAGGGGCTGCGCGGGCAGGGCATGGCCCTG
>CAZRXZ010000002.1:6063-19280 GCA_964604095.1 uncultured Arenimonas sp.
GGCCGAGGCCTTGGCGCGGGTGGAGCAGGGGCTGCGCGGGCAGGGCATGGCCCTGGTGGTGTACGACTGCTATCGGCCCACGGTATCGGTGGACGCGTTCATGGCCTGGGCCAAGAACCCGGATCAATCGACCAAAGCCGCGTTTTACCCGGAATTGGACAAATCGGTGCTGGTGCCGGATTACATCGCCGAGAAATCCGGGCACAGCAAGGCCGCCACGGTGGATGTCGGGCTGCTGGATTGCCGTTCAGGCGCTTGCCGGCCGCGGGACATGGGCACGCCCTTCGATTACTTCGGGCCGCGCGCCAATACCGATTACGCCGGCATCGATCCCGCGCAGCGGGAGGCCCGCGATGTCTTGCTGGCGGCCATGGCGGCCGAAGGCTTCGTGAATTACCCGCTGGAGTGGTGGCACTTCACCTGGAAGGCCGGCCCGCTGCCGGATGCGGCTTACGCGTTTCCGATCGAGTAATCGCGCAGCAGACGCTCGTTTTCCAGGATGTGCAGGCCGGATGGGTGGTTCAATGCGCTGTCCAGCAGCGCCCGGGCCACGGCCCGGGTACTCACCGGACGGTAGCGCAGGGGAATCAGCCGCCCCAGCCGCTTGCCGAGCCAGAGCCCGAATTCCTCGCCCAGGCGCCGCTCCGGGCGTTCGCCACCGTCCAGCAGCGAAGGCCGGACCAGCGTCAGGGCCGTAAAGCCCAGTTGCGCCAAGGCCTGCTCGGTTTCACCCTTGGTCTTGAGGTAGAAGTTCGTGGATTCGGCATTGGCGCCCATGGCGGACACCAACACGAAACGGGCGACGCCGGCGCGTTTGGCGATCCAGGCGGCGTCCAGCACGTAGCGGTAATCGACCTCGCGCAGGCCGGGTTTGCCGCCGGCGGCCTTGAGGGTCGTGCCCAAGGCACAGACCGCGGCATCGGCATGCCAACCATCGGTTCCGCTCAGTTGCCGGTAGTCCACGCGCGGATTGACCAGCTTCGGATGGCTCGGCAAGGCGTGGCGCGTCGGCGCCGTAACCTGCGTGATGCGCGCATCGTGCAACGCGAGTTCCAGCAGTTGCCGGCCAACCAGTCCGGTGGCGCCCAGAATGAGCAGATGGAAAGGTGATTGGGCCATTCCGGCGTTTCCTGTGGAGATGCGGGTATTGAAGCATATTTCGACATCCGTATACTGACATAATATACATTATGCGAAGTATAGGTTGCGAAGGATTGGTGCCCGGTTGCCTATGCCTATGGCTGAACGCGCCCCACCACGGCACTTACGGCGTAATGGTCCGAGGCATAACGGCCTTCCGGGCGCTCGGAGTGTACGGTCTGCGAACGCACCTGGAATTGTCCGTTCACGAAGATGTAGTCGATCCGGCCACTGGCCGCAGCCTGCTTGCCGAACGCGTTGAAGGTGTCGATGGCGGTGCCGCCCGCCGCGGTGTCCTGCAGCGCAGCGCTCAGGATTCGGTAACTGGCGTCGTCGGGCGCGAAATTGAGGTCGCCGGTCATCACCAGCGGCAGGCCCTCGGTTTCCGATACCGACAAGGCCGCAATCAGGCGACTGCTCTGCCGGCGCGCCTCAAGGCCCTGGTGGTCGAAGTGGGTATTGAAATGGTAGAAAACCGAACCGTCGCGCAGATCGCGGAACCGGATGACCGTGACCGTGCGCGGATAGGCGGCATCCCAGCCTTTGCCTGCCCGCTCTGGTGTGGGCGAGAGCCACAGCGTACGTTGCCGCTCGGGCAACAGACGGTCTTTACGGTAGAGCACCGCATTGGATTCGCCCTGCCCGGCGCCATCGTCCCGGCCGACACCGTACCAGCCGTAACCGGGAAGTCGTTCGGCCAGATCCCGGACCTGGAACAACTCGGCCTCCTGCAAACCCACCAGGTCGGGGGTCTGGCGTGCGATCAAATCCGCGACCAAGGGCAGGCGGCGGCTCCAATGGTTGGGATCGTCCGGCGCCTCGCAATAGCCGCACCGGATGTTGAAGCTCATCGCCGAAACGGCGGCTTCAGCGGCCTGCAGGCCGAAGGCCGCCGTAGCCAGCACGACGGCCAACAGCACCCGGCAGGCGCGGGTGCTTGCGCTCACAGCCCTGCCCTCAGGGATCGCAGGCGACGGCGTTGGCATGCTTGCCGGCCCCGGCGACCACCTGGATCGAGGTGAAGGCGGCCGAGAACGGTTTGTCGGCATCGATCCGGAACGGCACATCGATGCCGCCCATGTCGACGCCGCGCTTGGCGAAGCAGGCCAGCGGCACGATCACGGTCTGCTTGCGGCCGATCGGCATGGCCGAGAACGTCGCGCGCAGGTCGATGCCGCCGCCGCACGCGGCGCCGCACTGCATCGACAGCATCACCGCCGACTTCGGCGCCGCGGACACGAGGGTGTCGAACTGCAGCGCGGCATCGGCGATGCGCATCGGATTGAGGTTGCTGCCGCCCTGCCCGCGCGCCAGGAACGCGGCGGGCTTCAGCCAGCTCACCTGCTTGGCGTCCTGCTGGGTGTTGATCTGCACGGTGGCGACGCGCAGCGCCGGCGCGCCCTCGGGCCATTCGATGGTCGAGTTCAGGTCGGCGCCGAGCTTGCGTTCCTGGCCGCCGGCGGCCAGATGCAGGGCGAACGGCGGTTCGTCGCGCAGTTTGAAGATGCCGAGGGTGGTGGCGTCGCCGCAGCCTTGGGCCGGAATGGCCACCGGCAACATGCCGATGTCGCGCGTGCCGGCGTAATCCAGTCCGTAGCCGAAAGCGAACAGCGGCGGGTTCTCGGAACCGGCGCCGGCGCGCGGCCCCGGACAGGCATGGCCCGGCCAGGAGAACGGCAAGCGGCCGGTGATGTCGTGCGCGATGCCGCCTTTGGCGTCACGGAACAGGACATCGGCCACGCCCTTGCCTTCGGTGCCCGGCAACCACGCGGCCACGAAGGCGTCCGACAGGTTGAGCAGGTCGTTGGCGTAGGCCGGGCGGCCGGACAGGAACACCGTGACCACCGGCTTGCCCTTGCCCGAGACCGCCTTCAGCACGGCCAGGTCTTCGGGATGGCGCGTGCTGTGGCTGAGCGGCGTGGACGGCACCAGGTCGCCGGCGTATTCGGCATACGGGGTTTCGCCGATGACGGCGATGACCCGGTCGAAGGCGGAGACGTCGATGCCCTGCGCGGTTTCGCTGAACACCACCTCGCCGCCCTGCCCGACCGTCTCGCGGATGCCGGCCAGGATGGCGTCGCCGTTCGGGAAATCGGCGTTGCTGTTGTCGGTGCCCTGCCAGGTCAAGGTCCAGCCGCCGCTTTGGTTGGCGATGCTGTCGGCGTTCTTGCCGACCACCAGCACGCGGCCGCCGCGCGGCAGCGGCAGCACGCCGCCGTCGTTCTTCAGCAGCACCAGCGATTCACGCACCGCGCGGCGCGCCAGGGCGCGGTCCTGCACGGCGTCCAGGCTGCCGGCATCGCGGTGCGCCGAGGGCTTGCGGCCGTCGAACAGGCCGGCGCGCAGCTTCACCCGCAGGATGCGGCTGACCGCGTCGTCGATCCGGCTCATCGGGATCTCGCCGCGTTCGACCTGGGCGACGGTGTTGTCGATGAAGGCCTTCCAGTCGTCGGGCACCATGATCATGTCGATGCCGGCGTTGATGGCCGCCGCGCAGCTGGCGTTGCTGCAGCCCGGCAGCTGTCCGATGGCGTTCCAGTCGGATACGATGAAGCCGTCGAATCCCATCTTCTCCTTCAGCGCGCCGGTGAGCAGCTCGCGGCTGCCGTGCATCTTGCCGTATTCGATGCCGCTATCCGGATCGGTCCAGCTGTTGTAGGACGCCATGACCGTCAGCACGCCGGCGTCCATGGCGCCGTAATAGCCCTGGCCGTGGACATCGACCACGGTGCGCTTGCTGGCCACCATATGGCCTTGGTCCTTGCCGTTTTCGGTACCGCCGTCGCCGATGAAGTGCTTGGCGGTGGCGATGGCGCTGCCTTCGCCCAGTTTGCCCTGCATGCCGCGGGTGTAGGCTTCGGCATAGGTACGCACCAAACCGCCGTCTTCCGAGAAGCTCTCGTAGCTGCGGCCCCAGCGCACGTTCTGCACCACCGGCAGCGCCGGCGAGAACGCCCAGTCGATGCCGGTGGCGCGCACCGCGCGCGCGGTGGCGGCGCCGATGTCGTGCACCAGCTCCGGATCGCGGGTCGCGCCCAAGCCGATGTTGTGCTGGAATACCGTGGCACCGTACACGTTGCTGTGGCAGTGCACCGCGTCGGTGCCCCACATCACCGGCACCGGAATCGGCAGGCCGGTGGCCATCGACGCGTCGTAGTAGGCGTCGGCCAGGGCCAGCCAATCGCCGACCGTGGCGTGCTTGTTCTTGGCCGGCCAGGAACCGCCGCCGTTCAGCACCGAGCCGATGTAGTGCTCGCGCACCTGCGCCGGCGTGATCGATTTGATTTCGGGTTGGGTCATCTGCCCGACTTTCTGGCGCAGCTCCATGCCGGCCAGGATCTGCGCGACGCGGCGCTCGATGTCGGCATCGCGCGCGGCGGCGCCGTGGAAGCTGGGCCATTCGCCGGCTACCGGTTCCGGGCGGGTGGCTTGCGGCGCGCAGCCGGCGAGCAGGGCCGCCAGGCAGGCGCCGGCGAGAATGGAGGGTTTTCGCATGGTCATGGTGGAGATGTCCGGGAAGCTATAAAAAAAGAGAACCCTCCCCGGAATGCGTTCCGGGGAGGGATCGGTTGCCGCAGCGGTCAGAACTTGTAGGAGACGCCGAACAGGAACTGGCGTCCGTACTCGTTGTATTCCAGCGGTTGGCTGATGCCGCCGCTGAAGTTGCTGTCCTGCACCGTCCGGTACGGCGAGTTGGTCAGGTTCAGCACCTGCAGCAGCAGCGAGGCGCCGTTCCAGCGGCTGTCTTCGCCGAAGTCGTAGCTCACCTGCAGGTCGGTCTGGCGGTCGGCCAGCACCGTGGTGTAGGCGCGCGAGAAGAACAGGTTGTAGACTTCGCCGCGGAAGCTGGAGCGGTAGCGTTCGCTGACGCGCACCGAGAAGCCGTCCTTTTCGTAGTACATGGTCAGGTTGGCCACATCGCGCGACAGGCCCGGCAAGCGGTTCAGGGCCGGGTTGCTGTCTTCCGAGTTGCGCGGATTGATGTTGCTTTCCGTGTACGAGGCGTTGAACTGGGCACCGAAGCCTTCCAGCGCCGGAGCCATCATGCCGAAGTCCAGCGCGGTGCTGAATTCGACGCCGCGCAGCACGCCGCCCTTGTCGTTGACCGGGGTGCTGAAGCTGCCGATGTTGGACACCGGCTCGATGCCCGGATCCGGGTTGGTGTAGCCGGTGAAGTCGTAGGCCACGGTCTGGGTGCGGATGTAGTTCTCCAGGTCCTTGTAGAACACGGCCAGGGCCACGTAGCTGGCGTCGCCGAAGTATTTCTCCAGCGACAGGTCGGCCGAGGTGGCGCGCCACGGTTCGAGACGCGGGTTGCCGCCGCTGCCGCTCCACAGGCCGGTGCTCGGGTTCACGCCGGCGCTGGCCGCGGCGCGCATGTCGTCGATGCGGCCGCGCGCCAGGGTCTTGGCGGCGCCGAAGCGGGCCATCCAGCCGTCGCCGAAATCGGCGACCAGGTTCAGGCTCGGCAGGAAATCGCTGTAGCTGCTGCCGGCCTTGATCTGGCCGAGGTTGTCGACGTCGTTGACGTTGAAGCCGACCGAGGACTGCTGGGTATGCACCAGCTGCGCGCCGATGTTGCCGCGCAGGCGCACGTCGCCGATGTCGGTGTCGATGTCCAGCTTGCTGTACAGGGTGCGGACCTGCTCGCTGACGGTGAAGTCCTTCTGGAAGTCGTTGCCGTCCATCTGCTGGGTGATCGCGTAGTAATTGGCCAGCGCCGCGTCCACGTCGTAGCCGAGCACGCCGCCCAGGCCGGCGAAGCCGAGGTCGGTCGGACCGGTCAGCACGCCGGAGCCCACCGCCACCGGAGTGCGGCCGTTCAGCAGGTTGGCGAAGTACACGGTGGAGGTCTTTTCCTTGTCGCGCTGGCTGAAGTTCATGCCGATCTGCCAGCCGCTGAACGGACCGTTCTCGAAGCTGCGGCCGAGCTCGACGCGGTAGGCCTGGATCGAGTCCTTCAGGCGCGGGGTCTCGATGCGGCCGTCGCGGCCCCAGCCGGCCGGGTCGCGCAGCAGGACCTGGGTCGGATCGGCGTAATCGAGGTTGAAGTCGTAGGACAGGAAGTCCGAACCCAGCGGCGTGCTGAAATCCACGCTGCTCAGGCCGTCGATGCCGGCATAGGTCTCGGCGATGCTCTGGTCGCGCTTGGTGGTGGAGAAGCTGAAGTCGCTGACCAGCGTCCAGTGGTCGGCGAAGCTGAAGGTGTTCTTCCAGCCCATGGCGAACATCTTGTCGGTGCGGGTGTTGTGGTCGTTGCGCACGATCGGTTTGATGTTGTTCAGCGTACCGCCGGTCACCACGTCGACGCCGCCGATGTTGGTCACGGTCGGGTTGGTCAGGGTCACGCCGTTGCCGGTCCAGGGGTCGTTCGACCACATCATGCCGCGCATGGTCTCGTCCTGTTCGAACTTGGAGTAGTACAGGTCGAGGATGCTGTGGTAGTTGTCGTTCGGCTTGAACTCCAGCACGCCCATCACGCCGTCGCGGGTGTTGTCGGCGGTGCGCGCCCAGATTTCGGCGCCCATGGCCATTTCCGCGCCGGCGGGCTTGCCGGGAATGCCGTCGCTCGGGAACCAGCCGGCCGAACCGCCCCACCACCAGGCCTTGGTGTGTTTTTCCTGGAACGGCGAATCCAGATGCGCGTAACCGAGCGCGACGCCGATGGTGTCATCGGCGAACTGGTCGATGAACGAAGCGCTGAAGCGGCTGCCGTTGGCGCTGTTGCCGTCGTTGAGGTTGCCGAAACCGTTGTGCTCGCCGCGCAGGCTCAGGTTGACCTGGCGGCCGTTGAACGACAGCGGACGCACGGTCTGGATGTCGACGGTGCCGGACAGGCCCTGGCCGATGACGCTGGCGTCCGGGGTCTTGTACACGGTCACGGCATGCACCAGTTCGGACGGGTATTGGTCGAATTCCACGCCGCGGTTGTCGCCGGTGGTGACCTGTTCACGGCCGTTCAGCAGGGTCGCGGCGAAGTCCGGGGCCAAGCCGCGGATCGCGATGACCTGGGAGCGGCCGTTGACGCGCTGCGCCGCCAGGCCCGGCAGGCGGGCGATCGACTCGGCGATGCTGACGTCGGGCAGCTTGCCGATGTCTTCGGAAGACACCGCTTCCACGATGGAGGTGGACTCGCGCTTGGTTTCCGCCGATTTGGCGATACTGCCGCGGATGCCGACCACGGTCACGGTGGCGATGGACTTGTCGTCTTTCGTGTCGGCGGTCTGCTCGGTGTCCGCCGGCGCGGCTTGCTCGGCCTCTTGCGCGTAGGCGTTGGCGCTGGACGCCAAGGCCAGCCAGCAGGCGGCAGTCAACGCCGCGATGCGCGGCGTTTGGTTGATTCGGGTGTTGCGATTGGCGTGTTTATCCCGTGCGTTTGTCATTGACCCCCTCCGGCCTTGTTATGATTGACAGCGCTATCATTACCAATGTTTAATAAAAGTGTCAACAATTAAAAGCGGACGCTTGGCCCCCCGGCATACCGGAACCGAAACGTCCAAAACGGCACGTCCGCCGACCTGGGGCGCGCCATATAGAGAGGAGATAAGGCCGAGATGCCGACATGGAACCGCTGCGGGTTGCCCGTATTGCTATTGGCCGGCGTGCTGTCCGCCTGCGCCTCGCGCCCGCCCGCCGCCACGGCGGTTGCCGCCGAAGCCGGTCAGATCGAGGTCTGGCTGACCACGTCCGACCATGCCAAGGCCCTGTCGCCGCAACCGGCTACGGCATTCGCCGCGTCGGCCGGCCATCCGCGGGTCATCACCGTCGATGCCACGCAGCGCTACCAGCGCATGGTCGGCTTCGGCGCGTCGATCACCGATGCCTCGGCCTGGCTGATCCAGCACCGGATGCAGCCGGCGCAGCGGCAGGCCCTGCTGCAGGAACTGTTCGGCCGTTCGCCCGGCATCGGACTCGACTTCGCGCGGCTGACCATCGGCGCTTCGGATTTCTCGCGTACGCATTACAGCCTGAACGACCTGCCGCCGGGTGAGGCCGCGGACCCGGATCTGCGCCATTTTTCGATCGACGCCAACCTGGACGACGTGGTGCCGGTCACCCGCGCCGCACTCGAGGTCAACCCCGGCCTGCAGATCATGGCCTCGCCCTGGAGCGCGCCCGCGTGGATGAAGTCCAGCGGCTCGTTGATCAAAGGCCAGCTTTCCGAAGCCCACTACGACGCCTTTGCCCGCTATCTGCTGAAATACGTCGACGCCTACGCCGCACAGGGCATTCCGGTGTTCGCGCTGACCTTGCAGAACGAGCCCTCTTACGAACCGGGCGACTACCCCGGCATGCGCCTGAGCGCGGCCGCGCGCGCCGCGTTGATCGGCCGTCACCTCGGCCCGATGATCGAAAAGCGCGGCGGCGGCCCGCTCATCTTCGACTGGGACCACAACTGGGACCTGCCGGAGGAGCCTTTGGCCGTGCTCGCCGACCCGCTGGCCGCCCCCTATGTCAGCGGCGTGGCCTGGCATTGCTACGGCGGCCGCATCGAGGCGCAAAGCCAGATCCGCGACCGCCACCCCGACAAGGACGTGTACCTGACCGAATGTTCCGGCGGCGATTGGGAGCCGGTCAAAAGCGGCGGGCTGACCCAGCAGGTACGCACCTTGGTGGTCAACGGCACCCGGCATTGGGCGCGCGGCGTGCTGTTCTGGAACCTGGCGCTGGATGAAAACAACGGCCCGCATAAAGGCGGCTGCGGCACCTGCCGCGGGTTGGTGACGATCGATTCGGCCACCGGCGAGGTCAGCCGGACCGACGACTATTACGCCTTGGCGCACGCCAGCCGCTTCGTCCGCGCCGGCGCCTACCGGATCGCCTCCAGCGAAGGCGGCGACGGACTGGACAACGTCGCGTTCCTGAACCCGGACGGTAGCCGCGTGCTGCTCGTGGTCAATTCCGATGCCGCGCCGCGGGGCTTCCGCGTGTCCGCCGCGGACGGCGCCTTCGACTACGAGCTGCCCGCCAAGAGCGTCGCCACCTTCGTGTGGCGCCAGCCCGCCCAAGGCGGCGCCGGAGGACGTGACTGATGGCGGTGCGCATCGAGGATGTGGCGGTGGCGGCCGGCGTGTCGATGAAGACGGTGTCGCGCGTGCTGAACCATGAGCCGAACGTGCGCGAGGAGACGCGGCGGCGCGTGCAGGAGGCGGTCGATCGCCTGCAATACCGCCCCAACCCGTCCGCCCGCAGCCTGGCGGGGCAACGTTCGTACGTCATCACCCTCGCCTACGACAATCCGTCGCGCAACTATCTGATGGAGGTCATCGGCGGCGTGCTGGAGGCCTGCCGCGCGCAGGACTACAACCTGCTGCTGGCGCCGATCAGCCATGAACAGGGCGATTGCGTCCGCGAAATCGCCGGCATGATGGCGCATTCGCGCTCCGACGGCCTGGTGCTGGTTCCGCCCCTGACCGACGATCCGCGCCTGCTGGCGCATCTGGACCGCGAGGCCGTTCCCTTCGTCTGCGTGTCGCCCGGCATCCGCGAAGGCCGCATCGGCGCCTGGGTCGACGAACCGGCCGCGGTACGCGAGTTGATCGCCGAGCTGGTGCGCCTCGGGCACCGCCGCATCGGCCATATCAAAGGCCACCCGGAGCACAGCGCCTGTCGCTGGCGGCACCAGGGCTACACCGACGCACTGGCCGCGGCCGGCATCGCCTACGACCCGGCCCTGGTGGTCGACGGCGAGTTCGTGTTCGAATCCGGCGTCGACGGCGCGCAGCGCCTGCTCGACCTGGACGACCCGCCGACCGCGATCTTCGCCGCCAACGACGACAGCGCCGCGGGCGTGCTGCGCGTGGCGCACGAGCGCGGCCTGTCGATTCCGCAGGACCTCTCGGTGTGCGGCTTCGACGATTCGCCGTTGTCGCGCCAGGTATATCCGGCGCTGTGCACGGTGCAGCAGCCCACGCGCGAGATGGCGCGCACCGCCGCCGCGGAGCTGCTGAAGCGCATCCGCGCTCCGCAGGACGGCGAAATGGTCCGCATGAACCACGCGTTGCAGCTGCGGGAGTCGATCGGCCCCGCGCCCGCAGGCGCGGCACCGCCGTCCGGGAGCAGAACATGAGCATGAAACCCATCCGCGACATCGTCATCGTCGGCGGCGGCACCGCCGGCTGGATGGCCGCCGCCGCCTTCGCCAAAATCCTCAAGGGCGCCTATTCGGTGCGCCTGGTCGAATCCGACGCGATCGGCACCATCGGCGTGGGCGAAGCCACCATCCCGCATATCCGGAACTTCAACGCCGCCCTGGAGATCGACGAGGACGAATTCGTCCGCGCGACCCAGGGCACGTTCAAGCTCGGCATCCAGTTCGTCAATTGGGGCCGGCAAGGCGACAGCTACATCCACGGCTTCGGCTCGGTCGGCGCCGATTTCGCCGGATTGCCGTTCCAGCACCACTGGCTGCGCCGGCGCCAGGCCGGCGCGCCCGGCGCGCTCGGCACCCTGGATCCCTATTCGATCAACACCGCGGCCGCGCTGGCCGGCAAGTTCATGCCGCCGCGGACCGACATGACCAATTCGCCGCTGTCGCAGATCGGCTACGCCTACCATTTCGACGCCGGCCTGTACGCACGCTTCCTGCGCGCCTACAGCGAGCAGCGCGGCGTGCGGCGCACGGAAGGCCGCATCAACGACGTGCTGCGCCGTGAAGACGGCGCCATCGACGCCCTGGTGCTGGACGGCGGCGAAACCGTGCGGGGCGATTTCTTCATCGACTGCACCGGCCTGGCCGGACTGCTGATCGAGAAGACGCTTGGCGCCGGCTACGACGACTGGGGGCATTGGCTGCTGTGCGACCGCGCGATCGCGGTGCCCTGCGCCTCCGTGCAGCCGCTGCTTCCGTACACCCGCGCCACCGCGCATGCGGCCGGCTGGCAGTGGCGCATCCCGCTGCAGCACCGGGTCGGCAACGGCCACGTGTTCTCCAGCCGGTTCATGGACGAAGACCAGGCCAAGGCCATCCTGATGGACAACCTCGACGGCGAGGCGCTGGCCGAACCGCGCACCATCCGCTTCACGCCCGGCCGGCGCAAGCGCTTCTGGGTACGCAACTGCGTCGCCGTCGGCCTGTCGGCCGGCTTCTTCGAACCGATCGAGTCGACCAACATCCACCTGATCCAGACCGCGATCTCGCGCATCATCAACTTCTTCCCGCATGCCGGATTCGACCCCGCCGACATCGCCGAATACAACGCCCAGACCCATGTCGAATACGAGCGGGTCCGGGATTTCGTGGTGCTGCACTACAAGGCCACGGAGCGCGACGACTCGCCGTTCTGGAACCACGTGCGCGCCATGGAGGTGCCCGACACCCTGATGCGCCGGATCGAGGTCTACCGCAGCAGCGGCCGCGTGTTCCGCGACGGCAACGAACTGTTCGCCGAGCCCAGCTGGCTGCAGGTGCTGCAGGGCCAACGCATCGAGCCGCGCGCACACCACCCGCTGGCGGCGCTGACCCCGGACGCCGAGGCCGAGGCCTTCCTCGCCAACATCCGCGCCACCATCGCCAAATGCGTGGCGGTGATGCCGGCACATGCCGACTTCATCGCCGCACGCTGCAAGGCCGGACCGCCCGCGTAGCGGCCGGCACACCCGTTCCACCCATAACCATAACGTTCCGCACACCCGCAGACCAAAGAGAGAACCGCACCATGGCACAGACCCCGATGGCCGCCGCCGGCCCCACCGCAATCCGCGACGGGAGCAACGACACCCGTTCGATGATCATCGTCACCCTGCTGTTCTTCATGTGGGGCCTGCTGACCTCGCTGAACGACGTGCTGATTCCCCACCTCAAGTCCGTGTACACGCTGAACTACGTGCAGGCCATGCTGGTGCAGTTCTGCTTCTTCAGCGCCTACTTCATCGTCTCGGTGCCGGCCGGCCTGCTGATCCGGCGCATCGGCTACCAAAGCGGCGCGGTCACCGGCCTGGTGGTCGCCGCCACCGGCTGCCTGCTGTTCTACCCGGCCGCGAGCAGCGGTTACAGCCTGTTCCTGTTCGCCTTCTTCGTGCTGGCGGCCGGCATCACCATCCTGCAGGTCGCCGCCAATCCGTACGTGACCCTGCTCGGCGATCCGCAGACCGCCTCCAGCCGGCTGACCCTGACCCAGGCCTTCAACTCGCTGGGTACCACGGTCGGGCCGCTGTTCGGCGGCATGCTGATCCTGTCCGGCGTGGCGGTGATCGGCGCCGAGCAGCTGGCGGCCTTGCCTGCGGCCGAACAAGCCGCCTACCGCGCCGCCGAAGCGGCGGCCGTGCAGATGCCGTATCTGGTGCTGGCCGGCGCGCTGCTGTTGCTGGCGGTGGTGTTCGCCCTGGCCAAGCTGCCGAAAGTCGTGCATGCCGAGGAGGCGTCGGCGCAGGACGGCAAGCTGTCGATCTTCCGCCACCGCAACCTGCTGCTCGGCACCGTGGCGATCTTCCTGTATGTCGGCGCCGAAGTCAGCATCGGCAGCTTCCTGATCAATTTCCTGGGCGAAGACAACATCGCCGGCCTGTCGCACGCCGACGCCGCCAAATACGTGAGCTATTACTGGGGCCTGGCCATGGTCGGCCGCTTCATCGGCTTCGCGGTCATGCGCGCCGTCAGCCCGGGCAAGACCCTGGCGTTCAACGCGTTCTGCGCCATCGCGCTGATCCTGACCGCCGCGCTCGGCCACGGCCCGGCCGCGATGTGGGCCATCCTCGGCGTCGGCCTGTTCAATTCGATCATGTTCCCGACCATCTTCAGCATGGCCTTGCACAAGCTGGGCGTGGCCACCGGCCGCGGTTCGGGCATCCTGTGCATGGCCATCGTCGGCGGCGCCATCGTGCCGTTCCTGCAGGGTTTCCTGGCCGACCGGATCGGCATCCAGGCCTCGTTCTACCTGCCGATGGCCTGCTATGCCTTCATCCTGTACTTCGGCCTGAAATACGCCAACCTGTACCGCCAGGCGCAAGCCTGACGGCCGCGGGCGCTGCCGGACGACTGCCGGTAGCGCCTTGCTTGTCGAATCCGTTTATAGGCTGGCGATCAGGCTTTGGCGCAGACCGGGCACGCCGGGTCGGCGCTGAAGCGGGTTTCGTGG
>CAZRXZ010000003.1:0-16271 GCA_964604095.1 uncultured Arenimonas sp.
CTGGTGCAGGCCCTGCTGGACGGGCCGCAGACCGGCGTGGCGCTGGCCGAGCGCTTCGGCGTGACCCGCGCCGCGGTCTGGAAGCGCATCGAGCAGCTGCGCGGCCTCGGCTTGGCCATCGAGGCGCGCGAACAGCGCGGTTACGCTTTGGCCGCGCCGACGCCGCTGTTGGACGCGGCGCGCATCCGGGAGTGGCTGGATCCGGTGACGGACGCGGCGCTCGCCGATCTGCACGTGGTGTTCGAAACCGATTCCACCCAGCGCCTGGCCATGGCCCAGGCGGCGCCGGCCCGCGGAATCGCCGTCTGGCTGGCGGAAACCCAGCGCGCCGGCCAAGGCCGCCGCGGCAAGGCCTGGGTATCGCCGCCCTTGGCCAACATCTACTGCAGCGTGAACCGGCGTTTCGCCCTGCCGATGGCGGCGATGGCCGGATTCCCCCTGGCCTGCGCGGTCATCCTGGCCGATGCCTTGCAGACGCAGGGCATCGCCGGGCTCGGCGTGAAATGGCCGAACGACCTCTGGCTGCACGGGCGCAAATGCGCCGGCCTGTTGATCCAGTTGCGCGGCGAGGCGCAGGGCCCGTGCGAGGTCACGCTCGGCTTCGGCATCAACGTCAACATGCCGCCCGCTGCCGGTGCCGACATCGACCAGGCCTGGACCGCCTTGGCGCAGCATCATGGCCCGCAGGACCGCAACCGCCTGCTGGCGGCGCTGCTGCCGGCGCTGACCGACGGTTTCGCGCGTTACGAACGTGACGGCCTGGCCGGCTTCGCCGCGCGTTGGCAGGCGCTGGACGTGCTGGCCGGCCGGTCGGTGCGCATCCTGGCCGCCGACGGCGCGATCGACGGCCGTGCGCTCGGCATCGACGCCGACGGCGCCTTGCGCGTGGCCTTGGATGCCGGCGGCGAGCGCCGTTTCCATAGCGGCGAGGTCAGCGTGCGGAGGACCGATGGCTGACATCCTGATCGACAGCGGCAACAGCCGGCTGAAGCTGGCCCGGCGCGAGGCGGTCGGCTGGCAGCGCGTGGCGGCGGTGGATTTCGACGATGCGCAGGCGCTGGAGCAGGCCTTGCCGCTGCTGGCCGCACCCGATGTCGAGCGCGTGTTCCTGGCGTCGGTCAGCAAAGGCTGGCGCGCCGAGCGGCTGGATTACCTGCTGTCGCACCTGCGCGTACCGGTGCATGCGGTCGAAAGTTGCGCCGCGCTCGGCCGTCTGCGCGTGGCGTACGCGCAGCCGCGCCAGCTCGGGGTCGACCGCTTCCTGGCCCTGTTGGCGGCCAGCGACACCGCGCGCGACTGCCTGCTGCTGTCGTTCGGCTCGGCGCTGACGGTGGATGCCCTGGCCGCCGACGGCCGGCATCTGGGCGGCCTGATCGCGCCTAGCCCGGAGCTCCAGTGGCAAGCGATGCGCGACCGTTTCCCCGGCCTGTTCGAACAGCCGGGCGAAGCCGCCCTGTTGGCCGACAACACCGCCGATGCCTTGGCCACCGGCATCCGGCACCAATTGCTGGGCATGCTGCAGCGCGTGCTGGACGGCGCCTTCGGCGGCGTCGAGGTGCCGGTGCTGGTCGGCGGCGGTGCGGCTGCTGAGTGGTTGCCGCAGCTGCCCGGCCGGCCGGAGCCGGCGCCGGACCTGATTTTCCTCGGCATGCTGCGCTACATCGAGCTGAGCGCATGAAACGTTGGCTGCAACGTATCTGTCTCTTGCTGCTGTTCGCCAACATCGGCGCGCTGAGCTGGCATCTCCGGCATCCGACTGCGCCGGATGCCGTGCATCTGCCGCCTACCGAGCCCGGCACGCCGGGACTGATCCTGCAGCAGGAGTATCTGCAGCTCGAGCGCGGCCAACGCCGGCTGGCGGCCGACGCCTGCTGGCAACTCGGCCCGTTCGCGGACGAAGCCGCGATGCGCCGCGCCTGGCAATCGCTGGAATACCTGGCGCTCGATCTGCAGACCCGCCGCACCGATGCGCTGGGCGCGGCCGCTTACCGGCTGCGGGTGCCGGCGGCGGCCAGCCGCGCCGATGCCGAGCTGTTGCGCGAAAGCCTGCTCGCCGCCGGATTCGCCCGGGCGAGCATCGCGGCCGACCACGGCATCGATCTGGGCGTCTATGCCGAGCTGGCGGAGGCCGAGAGCCGGCAGCGCATCGCCCAGCAGCTTGGGTTGGAAGTGCTGCTGCGCGCCGAACAGGCCCGGACGGCGCAGTGGTGGATCGACGCCAGCGTGCGCAACGCCGCCGGTTTCCGCCAGTGGCTGGCCGAGCAGACGCCGCCGGTCGCGGCCGCGCCCTGCCGCTAGGCGGCTACGCAAAGCCGGCACGCTCGCGTACAATGAGCGGACCGTGCCGGCATAGCTCAGTCGGTAGAGCAACCGCCTTGTAAGCGGTAGGTCCCCAGTTCGAATCCGGGTGCCGGCACCATGCATGGCCCGCGGCTGAACGGATTGCCGCCGATGCGCCGCAATCTGGCGGCCCTTGCCGCAAATTGGCTACACTAGCCTTCTCCCCGTGATGGACCGAGGCATGACAGCGCACAGCCCCACAATCGCCCTCATCGGCGTGCCGACCGACATCGGCGCCGGCCACCGCGGCGCGTCCATGGGTCCCGAGGCCCTGCGCGTCGCCGGCATCGCGGATGCCTTGCGCGGCCGCGGCCTGGCGGTACGTGATTACGGCAACCTGCAGGGGCCGGTGAACCCGTGGCAGCCGCCGGTCGACGGCTACCGGCATCTTCCCGAAGTGGTGGCCTGGAACCGGCTGACCATGGACGCGGTGTACGCCAGCCTGGGCCGCGGCGAGCTGCCGGTGGTGCTCGGCGGCGACCACTGCCTGGGCATCGGTTCGATCACCGCCGTGGCCCGCCACTGCCGCGAAACCGGCAAGAAGCTGCGCATCCTGTGGCTCGACGCCCACGCCGATTTCAACACCAGCGCGGTGACGCCGTCCGGCAACGTGCATGGCATGCCGGTGGCCTGCCTGTGCGGCCTGGGCCCGGAGGCGCTGACCACGCTCGGCGGTCCGGCGCCGGCCATCCAGCCGGATCAGGTGCGGCAGATCGGCATCCGCTCGGTCGACATGGGCGAGAAGCGCCTGGTGCGCCAATACGGCCTCGACATCTACGACATGCGCTACATCGACGAAGTCGGCATGAAGCGTTCGATCGAGGAAGCGCTGGAAGGCGTCGACGCCGACACCCATGTGCACGTCAGCTTCGACGTCGACTTCCTCGACCCGGCCATCGCGCCGGGCGTGGGCACCACCGTGCCCGGCGGCCCGAATTACCGCGAGGCGCAGCTGGTGATGGAGATGATCGCCGACACCGGCCTGCTGGCCTCGCTCGACATCGTCGAATTGAATCCGGCCTTCGACGAGCACAACCGCACCGGCGCGCTCGCGGTCGATCTGGTCGAGAGCCTGTTCGGCAAGTCCACCCTGATGCGGGCCTGAGCGCCCATTACCCTGGAGAGCACCATGAAGAAATTCCTGAACATCGCCTTCCTCGCCGCCGTCGTCCTCGGCCTGTCGGCCTGCAACACCATCCGCGGCATCGGCAAGGACGTGCAGAAAGCCGGCGAAGTGGTCGAGGAAGCCGGCAAGAAAAACTGAGCATGGGCAAGCAACGCGTTCTGACCGGCATCACCACGTCCGGCACCCCGCACCTCGGCAATTACGCCGGGGCCATCCGGCCGGCGATCGCCGCCAGCCGGCAGGCCGACGTGGAAAGCTTCTACTTCCTCGCCGATTACCACTCGCTGATCAAGGCGCAGGATCCGGCGCGCGTGCAGCGCTCCACCCTGGAAATCGCCGCGGCCTGGCTGGCCTGCGGTCTGGATCCGGACACGGTGTGGTTCTACCGGCAATCCGATGTCCCGGAAATCCCCGAGCTGACCTGGCTTTTGACCTGCGTGGCCGGCAAGGGCATCCTCAACCGCGCGCACGCCTACAAGGCCGCGGTCGACAAGAACGCCGCCGAGGGCAACGACGCCGATGCCGGCGTCAGCGCCGGGCTGTTCATGTATCCGGTGCTGATGGCGGCCGACATCCTGCTGTTCGGCGCGCATTCGGTGCCGGTCGGCCGCGACCAGGTGCAGCACATCGAGATGGCGCGCGATTTCGGCGCGCGCTTCAACCACATCTACGGCGGCGAGTACTTCACGTTGCCGGAGGCGGCGGTCGAGGAGTCGGTGGCGACGCTGCCGGGCCTGGACGGCCGCAAGATGAGCAAGAGCTACGACAACACCATCCCGCTGTTCGCCGACGCCGCCACGCTCAAGAAGCTGATCATGGGCCTGGTCACCGATTCGCGCGCGCCGGGCGAAGCCAAGGACACCGAAGGCTCGGCGCTGTTCCAGCTGTACCAAGCCTTCGCCACGCCCGAGCAGACCGAGGCCATGCGTGCCGAATTCGCCGCCGGCATCGCCTGGGGCGAAGCCAAGCTGCGTCTGTTCGAGGCCGTCGACGCCGAAATCGCGCCGATGCGCGAACGCTACAACGCGCTGATGGCCGATCCGGCGCGCATCGAAGCGGTGCTGCAGGCCGGTGCCGCCAAGGCCCGCGCCATCGCCACGCCGCGGCTGCGCGATTTGCGGCATGCCGTCGGCCTGCGCAATCTGGCGGAAGCGGCTTCGGCCGCCGCGCCGGCCGTCGCGGAAAAGACGGCGCTGCCGGTGTTCAAGCAATACCGCGAGAAGGACGGCCGGTTCTACTTCAAGCTCAGTCAGGCCAACGGCGACACCCTGCTGCAGAGCCGCGGCTTCGACAACCCGCGTGAAGCCGGCGCCTTCCTGGGCAAGATCAAGGCCGAAGGCAAGGCGGCTTGGCAGGCGCTGCGCGAGGTGGCGGAGCTGGCCGAGGCGGTACAGGAGAGCCAGGTGCTTGATGCGCTGGAAGCGATCTGCCGCGAAGCCGTCGAGGCGGAAGCGCCCTGATGGCCGCCAATCTGGCGCTGATCCTGTTCCTGCCGTGGTTCGCCGTCCTGGCGGCCCTGTACTGGTTCTATCCGCGCCATACGCCGGTGACGCCGGCCCGTCGCCGCTACGACCTCGCGGTGTTGGCCGCGGCGTTCGCGCTCAGCCTGCTGGCCGGCCGCTACGGATTCGGCAGCGCCGACCCCGGCCCGATCTGGAAGCAGGTGCTGGCCACGCTGTATGCCTACAAGAGCTTCCTGGCCGTGGTCGCCATCGGGTGGTGGTACCGCGGCCGCCGATTCCCCGCCGTCCCGGCCGATCGGGACTGAGTACGGAGGGCGCATGATGGTTTCCGCCGAATTGCCGCCGACGATTTCCGATGCCGACGAGCGCGCCCGCCTGGATGCGCTGGAGCGCCTGCATATCCTCGACACCATGCCCGAGCAGGCCTATGACGACCTGGTATTGCTGGCCAGCACCATCTGCGGCACGCCGATTGCCTTGGTGTCCTTGATCGACCGCGACCGCCAGTGGTTCAAGGCGCATCAGGGCATCGGCCTCACCGAGACCGACCGTTCCATCGCGTTCTGCGGCCATGCCATCCGCCGGCCCGACGAGGTGATGGTGGTGCCCGACGCCAGCCGGGATCCGCGTTTCGCCGCCAATCCGCTGGTGGCCGGCGAGCCGCATGTGCGCTTCTACGCCGGTGCGCCGCTGGTGACCCGAGGCGGCGTCGCGCTCGGCACCATCTGTGTGCTGGACGACAAGCCGCACACGCTGACGCCGCAGCAGACCGACGCGCTGTCGGCCATCGCCCGTCAGGTCATGCATCTGCTGGAGCTGCGCCAGACCAACGACGAGCTCAAGCGCCTGGCCGAGGAAAACGCGCGCATGAACGCGCAGTTGCTGCGCTACCAGCGGGAGCTGGAAGAGCAGAACGCCGAGTTGACCATCGAGGCCAAGCACGACGCGCTGACCGGCCTGCTCAACCGCAGCGGCCTGAACAAGCTGCGCGAACTGGCGCAGGCATCAGGCTGGCACCGGAGCCGCGCCTTCTCGATCGCGGTCATCGACCTCGACCACTTCAAGCGCATCAACGACACCTACGGCCACGCCGTCGGCGACCAGGTGCTGCAGGTGGTCGCCGAGGAGATCCGGCGCGCCACACGCGGCGGCGACTATGCCGCCCGTTTCGGCGGCGAGGAGTTCGTGGTGATCATGCCCGATACGCCCACGGCCGGCGCCCGCACGGTGATGGAGCGCCTGCGCAAGGGTTTGGCCGGCCGGGCCGGCGAGTTGCCCGCGGCGGTCACCCTGTCGATCGGCTTGGCCAGCAGCCGGCCGGGTCTGGACGACCCGGACGCGATTTTCCGCCAAGCCGACCAGGCGCTGTACCTGGCCAAGAACAAGGGCCGCGACCGGGTGGAAGTGCTCGAGGACTGAGCGCGCTCAGCGCGCGCGCTGCAGGTCGTCGATCATCGCCCTCAGGAAGCGCGCGGCCTCGCCGCCGGTGGCGGCGCGGTGGTCGAAGGTCAGCGAAATCGGCATCATCCGGTGCGTCTCCACGCCGCCCAGCACCGGCACCACCGCGTGGTACAGGCGGCCGGCGCCGACGATGCACACGCACGGCGGCACCACCACCGGCGTGGCGTACTTGCCGGCGAACACGCCGAAGTTGGAGAACATCAGCGTATAGCCCGACAGGTCTTCCGGCGGCAGCGTGCGGTTGCGCACGCCGTCGCGCAGGCGGTTGAGTTCGGCGCGCAGCTGCGTGCCGTCGCGGGTGTCGCAGTGCCGGAGCGAGGCCACGAACAGGCCGTCGGCCGAATCGATGGCGACGCCGATGTGCACCGCGCTGTGCCGGCGCAGGGTGCCTTCCTTCGCGTTCAGCCAGGCGTTCATCGCCGGCTCGGTCTTGGCCGCCACCGCCAGCGCGCGCAGGGTGCGCACGGTGATGTCCTCGCCCGGCGCCCAGGCGCCCAGGTCGGCGTCGTCCATCAAGGTGGTCGGCACCACCTCGGCATGCGCGGCGCTCATCGAACGCAGCATGTTGCGGCGCACGCCGCGGATCGGCTCGTCCTTGTCGTCGCCGGCGGGCGGCGGCATGAAAGCCGCTGCGGGAGCGGCTGGTGCGCGTATAGCGGCCGGTGCCGGCGCGGCAACGGCCGCCGGTGCGGACGGACTGGCGGCCGCGGCCTTGACGTCGGCCAGGGTGATCACGCCGTCGGTGCCGGTGGCGCGCACGCGCGTCAGATCCACCTTCAGTTTCTTGGCCAGGGCGCGCACGGCCGGCATGGCCTTGATGCCGCCGATGGCGACCGCCTGCTCGCTACGCACGGCGTTCGAGCTTTCCATGGCGCCGACCACGGTGCCGGCGTCTTCGGCCGCTTCCGGTTCGGCGGCGGCCGGTTGCGGCGCGGGCGCCGCATGCGCGGCCGGCGCGCCGTGGTGGTGGCCGGTGTCCTGGGCATCGGCGCGCTGCGGCAGGTTCGGGTCGAGTTCGATCTCGACCAGCACCGCGCCGGTCAGCACCACGTCGCCGGCTTGGCCGGCCAGCTTCAGCACCTTGCCGGAGAACGGCGAGGGCACTTCGACCACCGCCTTGGCGGTCTCCATCGACACCAGCGGCGCGTCCAGGCGCACCACGTCGCCGACGGCCACATGCCACTCGACGATCTCGGCGTCCGGCAGGCCTTCGCCCAGGTCGGGCAGATGGAAGGATTTGATCTCAGGCATGGCTCAGCTCACGGCTAGGGTGCGTTTGGCGGCGGCGACGATCTTCTCGACGCTCGGCAGGTATTTCATTTCCAGGCGGAACAGCGGGATGTGGGTGTCGTAGCCGGTGACGCGCTCGACCGGCGCGACCAGGTCGAACATCGCCTTTTCGGCCAATTGCGCGGCGATTTCGGCGCCGAAGCCCGCGGTGCGCGGCGCTTCGTGCACGATCACGCAGCGGCCGGTCTTCTTCACCGATTCGTGGATGGTGTCGAAATCCAGCGGCTTGACCGTGGCCACGTCGATGACCTCGGCGCTGATGCCGTCTTGGGCCAGGGCGTCGGCGGCTTCCAGCGCTTCCTTCACCTGCGAGCCCCAGGTCACCAGGGTCACGTCGGCGCCGTCGCGCAGCACGAAGCAGACGTCCAGCGGCAGGGCTTCGCCGTCGTCGACCACCTCTTCCTTGTACTGCCGGTAGATGCGCTTGGGTTCGAAGAAGATGACCGGGTCGGGATCGCGGATGGCGGCCAGCAGCAGGCCGTAGGCGCGCTGCGGCGAGCTCGGCATCACCACGCGCAGGCCCGGCACGTTGGTGAAGATGGCCTCGTTGGCCTCGCTGTGGTGCTCCGGCGCGCGGATGCCGCCGCCCCAGGGCACGCGCAGCACCATCGGGCAGCTCATGCGGCCGCGGGTGCGGTGGCGCAGGCGCGCGGCGTGGCAGATCACATGGTCGACCATCGGGTACATGAAGCCGTCGAACTGCGCTTCGGCGATCGGCTTCATGCCCTGCGCGGCCAGGCCGACGGTCAGGCCGGCGATGGTGGTTTCGTCCAGCGGGGTGTCGAGCACGCGGCCGGCGCCGAATTCCTGGATCAGGCCGGAGGTGGCGCGGAACACGCCGCCGTTGACGCCGACGTCTTCGCCGAGCACGACCACGGACGGGTCGCGGCGCATTTCCGAGGCCATCGCCAGGGTCAGGGCTTCAATCAGGGTGATCGCGGCCATCAGCGGTTCTCCCAAGCCAGGGCCTGTTCGCGCTGTTCGGCCACGTCGTGCGGCAGTTCGGCGTACAGGGAATCGAACATCGCCGCCACCGGTTGCACCGGCGTGGCCAGATAGGCGTCCACCTCGGCGTCGGCCCAGGCATTGGATTCGGCGATCCAGGCCGCTTCCTCGTCCTCGCTCCACCAGCCCTGCGCCAGCAGGTAGGCCTTCAGGCGCTTGACCGGCTCGCGCTGCCAGGCGGCCTTCACCTGCTCGTCGTCGCGGTAGCGGCGGGCGTCGTCGGCGGTGGTGTGGTCGGACAGCCGGTAGGTGACCAGCTCCAGCACGGTGCCGCCGTGGCCGTGGCGCGCGCGCTTGACCGCATGCTCGACCGCGGCCTTGACCGCGATGATGTCGTTGCCGTCGACCTGCAGGCACTCCAGTCCGCCGGCCAGGCCTTTCTGGGCCAGCGTTTTCGCGCCGGTCTGCGCCTGGCGCGGTACCGAGATCGCCCACTGGTTGTTGATGATGCACAGCACGAACGGCAGGCCGTAGGCGCCGGCCGAGTTGATGGCGGCGTAGGTGTCGGTCTTCGAGGAACCGCCGTCGCCGACGCAGGCCAGCGCCACGCGGTCTTCGCCGCGCAGCTTGAACGCCAGCGCCGAACCGGCCGCGTGCAGGCATTGGGTGGCGATCGGCACGCACCAGGCGAAGTCGTGCGCCGGGCCGGAGAAGTCGTTGCCGCGTTCGTCGCCGCCCCAATACAGCAGCACCTCGCGCGGCTTCACGCCGCGCGCGAACTGCGCGCCGTACTCGCGGTAGCTGGGCGCGAACACGTCGTCCAGGCGCAGGCTGGTGCCGATGCCGATGTGCGCGGCCTCGTGGCCGAGGCAGGAGGCGTAGGTGCCGAGCTTGCCGGTGCGCTGCAGGGCGACGGCCTTGGCGTCGAAGCAGCGGACCTTGAGCATTTCCTTGTACAGGCCGACCAGCTGCGCGCGGTCGCGCGCGAACGCCGGCAGGTCGGGGTTGACCAGGACGCCGTCGGCGTCCATGTACTGCAGGTAATCGATTTCGAAACGAACCACGGACTCCATCCGGCTCTCCCGTTGTCTGGACCAGGCATACGCCAAAACGGCACTAGTGTAGCCGATAAGTTACACTGGCGCGGTTAAGAAACCGTGAGCCGCGCCATGTCCGAAACGCCCAACCAACGCCCGCTGGAAGCCGGCATCACGGTCGATTTCCGCGACCGCCTGAGCTACGGCGGCTACCTGTGCCTGGACCGGGTGCTGGACGCCCAGAAGCCGCTGTCCGAGCCGCCGGTGCACGACGAAATGCTGTTCATCATCCAGCACCAGACCTCGGAGCTGTGGATGAAGCTGATCATCCACGAGCTGCGCGCCGCGCTGGCGCACCTGCGCGCCGACGACCTGGGTCCGTGCCAGAAGATGCTGGCGCGGGTCAAGCACATCCAGCGCCAGCTGACCGAGCAGTGGTCGGTGCTGGAGACGCTGACGCCGAGCGACTACATGCGCTTCCGCGGCGTGCTCGGCGCCTCGTCCGGCTTCCAGTCGCACCAGTACCGCGAGATCGAGTTCCTGCTCGGCAACAAGAACGCCCACTACGTGAAGGTGTTCGATTACGATCCGGACCTGCACCGGCACCTGATCGACACCCTGAACGCACCGAGCCTGTACGACGAGTTCCTGCGCCATCTGGCGCGCCGCGGCCATGCCGTGCCGGCGGTTTGCCTGAACCGTGATTGGTCGCAGCCCTACGAAAGCCAAGAGGCGGTGGTGGCGGTGTTCGAACGCATCTACGAGAATACGGCCGGGCATTGGGACGCCTACCATTTCTGCGAGCAGCTGGTCGACATCGAGGTCAACTTCCAGCTCTGGCGCTTCCGGCATCTGAAGACGGTCGAGCGCATCATCGGCTACAAGCCCGGCACCGGCGGTTCGTCCGGCGTGGCCTTCCTGAAAAAGGCGCTGGATCTGAGCTTTTTCCCCGAGCTGTTCGCCGTGCGCACCCGCATCGGCTGATCCGGGCCTTTGCCGTCAAGCACTTACGGCCGGCTGCCGGCCATCGCCCGCAGACGGCCGGTTTTGATTATGATTAGCGTTCGTGTTCCAAAACAAAAACCCCAAGGGAGAGAGTCCGCATGAGCGGAGCAACCGATAGCAAAGACGGCTTCGTGCCGCCGCCGGCCGGCGAGATCCTCGGCCACCCGAAAGCGCTGTGGAACCTGTTCGGCGCCGAATTCTGGGAACGCTTCATGTACTACGGCATGCGCGCCATGCTGGCGGTGCATGTGGCGGCCGCGTTCTTCGCGCATCTGGGCGACGGCGCCCGCGCCCAGGCCAGCCTGACCTTCGGCGGCTACACCTCGATGGTGTACATGACCGGCATCGCCGGCGGCTTCGTGGCCGACCGCATCCTGGGCTACCAGCGCTCGATCATGCTCGGCGGCGCCCTGATGGCGGTCGGCATGTTCATGCTGATGGCGCCCGACCTGACCACCTTCCTGCTCGGTCTGGCGGTGATCGTGGTCGGCAACGGCCTGTTCAAGCCGAACATCTCGACCATGGTCGGCAAGCTGTACGCGCCGGGCGACGCCCGCCGCGACTCCGGCTTCACCATCTTCTACATGGGCATCAACGCCGGCGCGCTGATCGCGCCGATCATCTGCGCCTCGATCATCGGCAGCCAATACGGCTACCGCTGGGGCTTCTTCGCCGCCGGCATCGGCATGATCCTGGGCCTGATGGTGTTCCAGGGCCTGAAGCACTGGCTGGGCCATGTCGGCACCTCGCCGGAAGGCAAGCAGGGCTGGGGCCCGGTGCTGCAGGTGCTCATCGCCGCGGCCGTGCTGGTGGTGCCGGTGTTCTTCCTGCTCAGCCAGAGCGAAGTGCTGGGCGGCCTGCTGATCGCGATGATGCTGGGCCTGGTGGCCTATTTCATCTACAGCGGCGTGACCAGCGGCGACAAGGTGCAATTGCACCGCTACATCGCCATGCTGATCCTGTTCTGCGCCAACATCCTGTTCTGGGCCCTGTTCGAACAGGCCGGCTCCTCGCTGAACTTCCTGGCGCAGGATTACGTCACCATGCCGGACGTGTCGATCTTCGGCTGGACCCCGACCTTCGAGGTGTTCCAGTCGGTCAACCCGGTGTTCATCATCCTGCTGGCGCCGCTGTTCGCCTCGCTGTGGCCGGCGCTGGACGGCAAGGCGCTGAACCCGTCGATCCCGCGCAAGTTCGCCTACGGCCTGGCCGGCGCCGCCATCGGCTTCTACGTGCTGGTGTTCGCCATCCAGAACTTCGTGGACGCCGGCGGCAAGATCAGCTGGATGTGGCTGACCCTCACCTACCTGATCCACACCATGGGCGAGCTGTGCCTGTCGCCGATCGGCCTGGCGATGGTGACCAAGCTGGCCCGTCCGCAGGAAACCGGCCTGGCCATGGGCGGCTGGTTCCTGTCGATCGCGATGGCCAACTACGTGGCCGGCCGCATCGCCGCCATCGCCTCCGGCGGCAGTGGCCACGGCGAAGCCGCCAGCTCCCTGGTGCAGTACGCCGACACCTTCAACCAGCTGTTCATCATCGGCATCGTGATCGCCGCGCTGTTCTTCCTGGCCGCGCCGCTGATCAACAAGCTCATGCACGGCGTGAAGTAAGCGCCGGCATCCGCCGCAACCCGCCACGGCCCGGATCACGGGCCGTGGTTTTTTGAGGAGTTCCCCATGGCCGACGCCAAACCCGCCACCGACTTCATCCCGCCGCCGCCCGGCGACAGCCTGGGCCACCCGCGCGCCCTCTGGCAGCTGGTGCATTCCGAGTTCTGGGAGCGCTTCTCCTACTACGGCATGCGCGCGCTGCTGGCGGTGTACGTGGCCGCGCAGTTCTTCGCGCTGCTGCCGGAAGGCGAGGCCAAGGCCCAGGCCGCGCTGACCTACGGCGCCTACACCGCGCTGATCTACGCCACCGGCATCTTCGGCGGCTTCATCGCCGACCGCTACATCGGCTACCGGCGCGCCATCGTGATCGGCGGCCTGCTGATGGCGGCCGGCCTGTTCCTGCTGCTGATCAAGGACCTGCAGTGGTTCCTGCTCGGCCTGTCGCTGATCGTGGTCGGCAACGGCCTGTTCAAGCCCAACATCTCGACCATGGTCGGCCGCCTGTACGCGCCCGACGACGCGCGCCGCGATTCCGGCTTCACCATCTTCTACATGGGCATCAACGCCGGCGGCGCACTGGCGCCGTTGGTCTGCGGCACCCTGATCGGCGCGCGCTACGGCTACGAATGGGGCTTCTTCACCGCCGGCATCGGCATGTTGCTGGGCCTGGCGGTGTTCCAGTGGCGCATCGCGCGCATGGGCGAGATCGGCAAGCCGCCGGCCGGCGGCGAGGGCATCGCGCGCACGCTGGTGGTGGTGCTCGGCGCCTTGGTGTCGGTGCCGCTGGTGTACCTGCTGCTGAACCAGAAGACCCTGGTCGGCTGGCTGCTGATCGGCCTGTTCCTGGCGCTGACGGTGTTCTTCATCGCCTCCGGCGTGCGCAGCCGCGACAAGGTGCAGCTGCACCGCTACATCGCCATGCTGCTGCTGTTCCTGGCCAAGATCCTGTTCTGGGGCATGTTCGAGCAGGCCGGCTCCTCGCTCAACTTCTTCGCCAAGGACCACGTCGACGCGCCGTTCGACTTCACCGTGTTCCAGTCCGCCAACCCGGTGTTCATCATCCTGCTGGCGCCGCTGTTCGCCTGGCTGTGGCCGCGGCTGGAAGCGCGCGGCGTCAATCCCTCGATCCCGCGCAAGTTCGGCATCGCGGTGATCCTGGTCGCCATCGGCTTCACCTCGCTGGTGTGGAGCATCGGCAACCTGCAGGACGGCAACGCCCGCATCCCGTGGGAGATGCTGGCGCTGGCCTACATGATCAACACCATGGGCGAGCTGTGCCTGTCGCCGATCGGGCTGTCGATGGTCAGCAAGCTGGCCGCCGCGCGCGACACCGGCCTGGCCATGGGCGCCTGGTTCCTGTGCACCGCCATCGGCAACTTCGTGGCCGGCGCGGTGGCCGCGCAGGCCTCCGGCGGCGCCTTGGGCGGCATCGCGCAGTACGCCGACACCTACACCCAGATCGCCATCGCCGGCTTCGCCTTCGGCGCCGCGTTCCTGCTGTTCGCGCCCCTGATCAACCGGCTGATGCACGGCGTGAAGTAAGCGCGGTGCGCGGGTTTTTCGGGCTTCCGCACATCTCGGCCGGCTTCATCGCCGTACTGGTCGGTTACACCAGTTCGGCGGCGATCGTCTTCCAGGCGGCTTCGGCGGCCGGCGCCGGTCCGGCGCACGTCAGCTCGTGGTTGCTGGCCTTGGGCATCGGCATGGGCGTCACCTGCATCGGATTGTCCCTGCGTTACCGCAGTCCGGTGCTCACGGCCTGGTCGACGCCGGGCGCCGCGTTGCTGTCCACCGCGCTGGTCGGGCTGCCGATGGGCGAGGCCATCGGCGTGTTCCTGTTCGCTTCGGCGCTGTCGGCCCTGTGCGGCGCCGCCGGTTGGGTGGACGCGCTGATGCGGCATGTGCCGCGGCCCTTGGCCGCGGCCATGTTGGCCGGCGTGCTGCTGCGCTTCGGCATCGGCTCGTTCAGCGCCTTCGGTGCCGAGCCGGTGCTGGTCGGTCTGATGTGCGCGGTCTATCTGGCCGGGCGCCGGCTGGGCACGCGCTACACCATTCCGCTGACCTTCCTGGCCGGGCTGGCCTGGGCGGGAGTGTCCGGCATGATCCGGGCCGAGGCCGTCGACCTGACGCTCGCCGCGCCGCTGTTCACCATGCCGAGCTTCAGCCTGGCCTCGCTGGTCGGCGTCGGCATTCCGCTGTTCATCGTCACCCTGTCGTCGCAGAACGTGCCCGGCATCGCCGTGCTGCGCGCCAACGGCTACGACACGCCGGCTTCGCCGCTGATCGGCTGGACCGGCCTGACCGGCGTGTTGCTCGCGCCTTTCGGCGGCTTCCAATTCAATCTGGCGGCCATCACCGCAGCCATCTGCATGAGCCCGGAGGCAGACCCCGATCCGCGGCGCCGCTACCTGGCCGCGGTCTGGGCCGGCATCTTCTATCTGGTGACCGGATTGCTGGCCGCCACCGTCGCCAGCCTGTTCATGGCCTTGCCTGCCGAGCTGGTCGCGGGCATCGCCGGCATCGCGCTGCTCGGAGCCATCGGCAGCAGCCTGGCCGGCGCGCTGGATGCCGGGCAGGAGCGCGATGCGGCATTGATCACCTTTCTGGTCACCGCCTCCGGTCTGGCGCTGTTCGGCATCGGCAGCGCGTTCTGGGGGCTGGTGTTCGGGTTGTTCGCACGCCGGGTTCTGCGGTCTTAGCTGTTTTCGCCGGCGGGCTTGCCTGCATGTCAGCGCGGGATGCGTAGATAGGACTCCAGCGCATCGACCGGCGTCGGCCGGCCGAACAGGTAACCTTGGAAACGGGTGCAGCCCTGGCTTTCCAGGAAGCGCCGCTGCTCCTCGGTCTCCACGCCTTCGGCGATGACGTCCAGGTTCAGGCTGCGCGCCATGCTGATGATGGTGCGCACGATAGCCTTGTCGTTTTCGTCCTCGGCCAGGTCGCGCACGAAGCCCTGGTCGATTTTCAGCTGCTCGATCGGCAGGCGCTTGAGGTATTGCAGCGAGGAGTAGCCGGTGCCGAAGTCGTCCAGCTCCAGCCCGACGCCGGCCTCCTTGAGCGAGGCCATCTTGTCGATCATCACGTCGATGTCGTCCAGCAGCATGCTCTCGGTCAATTCCAGTTTCAGCCTTTCCGGCTCGATGCCGTGGCGTGCGATGGCATCCCGGACCTGCGCCACGAAGCCGTCCTGCTTGAACTGGCGGGCGCTGACGTTGACGGCGATCGAGAGCGCGGCCGTCTCGGGCGCGCTCTGCCAGGTCTTGAGCCGGGCGCAGGCGGTTTCCAGCACCCAGTCGCCGATGGCCAGGATCAGCCCGGTTTCCTCGGCCAGCGGGATGAACTGGTTGGGCGGAATCAGACCGCGTTCCGGATGGTGCCAGCGGATCAGGGCTTCGACCCCGGTCACCCGACCGTTGCGTTCGACCTGGGGTTGGTAGTGCAGTTCGAACTGGCGGTCCCGGATGGCTTTGCGCAGTTCGCCTTCCAGGTCGGCGCGGGCCGCGATGGCCTGCTGCATGGCCGGATCGAAGAAACGCAGCAGATTGCGCCCCGTGCGCTTGGCTTGGCTCATCGCGATTTCGGCCTGCTTCAGCAGTTCTTCCTGGTTACTGCCGTGGCCGAGAAACAAGGCGGCGCCGATGCTGGCGGTGCCCTGGTAGTTCTGGCCGGCCAGCGGATAGCTCGCCGATAGCGCGCTGAAGATGCGATTGGCTGCGGTTTCGACGCCGGCAGCGGCCTCGTTCGGTTGCTCGCTGAGCCCCTCCAGCACCACCACGAATTCGTCGGCGCCGGTGCAGGCCACGGTATCGCCCTCGAACATGCAGCCGCACAGGCGCGCGGCCACGCGTTTCAGCAGCTGGTCGCCGGCTTCGTAGCCGAGTGTCTCGTTGACGGTCTTGAAGCGATCGAGGTCTACCATCAGCAGGGCGCCGTGCCTGCCGGTGCGGGCGCTGCTGGCCAGCGCATGCTCCAGCCGGTCGGCCAGCAGGCG
>CAZRXZ010000004.1:0-6112 GCA_964604095.1 uncultured Arenimonas sp.
CGACATGCTCGACTGGATCAACCGCCTGGTGCGCGCCAGCCGGCCGCAGGCCGGCGTCGGCGACATCGCGCAATGGGTCAAGTGGGGCGCCGGTCCGCGTGCCGGACAGGCCCTGGTGCTGAGCGCCAAGGCACGCGCGCTGATCCACGGCCGCTTCGCGGTGACCGAAGCCGATATCCGCGCCTTGGCCGCGCCGGTGCTGCGCCACCGTCTGCTGCTGACCTTCATGGCCGAGGCCGAAGGCAAGAGCGCCGACGACGTGGTGGCGCTGCTGCTGGCCGCGGTGCCGCCGCCGCGCTGAGTCCGCCGCCGTGGCCACGCCCGATCTCATTCCGCCCGAGGTGCGCGCGCGCCTGAAGGACCTGCGCCTGTCTTCGCGCCGGGCCTCGACGGCGCAGGGCATCGGCCAGCACCTCAGCCGCGCCCGCGGCGCCGGCATGGAGTTCGCGCAGTACCGTGCCTACGAGCAGGGCGACGAGCCGCGCCAGATCGACTGGAAGCTGTATGCGCGTTCCGACAAATTCTTCGTGCGTGAATCCGAACGCGATAGTCCGCTGACCGCTTGGGTGCTGCTCGACGCCACCGCCTCGATGGCGCAGGCCGACGCCCTGCGTCCGGGCTGGAGCCGCCTGCAGGCGGCCAAGGCGCAGGCCGCCTGCCTGTTCGAGCTGGCCTGCCGTCAAGGCGACCGCTTCGGCCTGATCGCGGTCAACGGTGACGGATTGACCGTGGTTCCGGCCGGTCAAGGCAACCGCCACCGCGACCGCTGCCTGCTGGCGTTGGCGCAGGTCCAGGCCAAAGGCGTTTGGCCGGATGAAACGGTCTGCCGCCCGATCTGGGAGCGTGTCCGCGCCGGTGAACTGGCGCTGTGGCTCGGCGACGGGTTCGATGACGCGGCGCTGCAGTTGCTCGAACGCTTGGCGGCGGCGCGCCGCGAAGTGCTCGGCATACAGCTGCTGACCTGCGAGGAACGGGATTTCCCGTTCCGCGGCGGCCACCGTTTCGTGGATGCCGAGGACGGCCATGAGCTGCTGACCGACGCGCCGGCTTCGCGCGCGGAATACCTCGCCCGCTTCGGCGCCGCGCGCCGCGCCTTGGCCGCGCGTTTGGCCGCGGCCGGCATCCGCCATGTCGAGTACGTGCTCGACCAGGCGCTTGACGCGCCCCTGCGCCGCCTGTTCGCGCAGGGCAAGGCGCGCTTCGCGGAGGGCGGATGAACTTCCTGCTGCCGGCGGCGTTCGCGGCCTTCGCCGCCCTGCTGCTGCCGATCCTGATCCATCTCAGCCGCCGCTCGCAGAGCCAGCGTACCGAGTTCGCGGCCTTGCGCTGGATCGGCGCCAAGCTGCGGCCGCGCCGCCGCCCGGTGTTGCAGGAGCGGGTGTTGCTGTTGCTGCGCCTGCTGCTGTTGGCCTTGGTGGTGCTGTGGCTGGCGGCGCCGGTCTGGCAGCGCAGCGCGCCTGCGCGTGATTGGCTGCTGGTGACGCCGGGATTGGATTGGCGCGGCATATCGGACCTGCCCGTGGGCGAGACCGTGCAGCGCCGCTGGCTGGCGCCGGGCTTTCCGCCGCTGTCCGCGCCGATGCCGGCCGCGCAGGCGGTGCCGGCTGCCAGTCTGCTGCGCGAATGGGACGCCGATGCGCCTGCCGGTGATCGCTTGACGGTGCTGGTGCCTGATGCGCTTGCCGGATTGGATGGCGAGCGCCTGCGCCTGAGCCGTGCGGTGGCTTGGCGCGTGTTGCCGGGCTCCTCCGTTTCGCGCCGCATGCCGGACGCGCCGTTGCCAGCGCTGACTTTGCTCGACGGCAGCGCCGAATCGGAGGGCGCCGTCTATTTCCGCGCCGCCTACCTCAGCTGGCAAAGCGGCGTGGCCGAATCGAAGCGTCGTAGCCTGCCGCAAGCCGACATCGCGGAAATGGCCCCGGATGCCATCGCGGTGCATCTGCAACCCGGCCCGCTGCCGCCTGACCTGCGCAGTTGGCTTGCGCACGGCGGCACGCTGATGCTGTCTTCGCAGGCCGAGCCGCCGCGCGCGGACTGGCAGACCGTGTGGCGCGATGAAGACGGCCTGCCGCTGCTGCGTGCCGGTACATCCGACCAGGGCCGCATGCTGCAATGGCAGCGGCCGCTGGACTCGCAAGCCCTGCCGCTGCTGTTGGAGCCGGCCTTCGCCGAGGGCCTGTACGACGTATTGGCGCACCGGCCGGCGGCGCCGGACCGAGCGCACGCCGCCGATCACGCGCCGTTGCGCGGCGCGCTGGCCAAGCCTGCGGCGCCGGAGTCCTTGCGTGCCGGCTTCGCCTTGGCCGCCGTGCTGCTGTTCGCGTTGGAGCGCCTGTTGGCCGCCCGCCGCGGCACCTGGAGCGCGCCATGAGCTCGATGCGGCGCCTGCAGGCCTGGCTGACGGCCGCGCGTCGCCGCGAAGCCGCGGTGGCGTTTCTGGCCGTGTGTGCGGCCGGCCCGGCGTTGGCGGCCGCGCTCTGGCGCATCGCGGGATGGCCTGCGGCCGTGCTGGCGAGCGCTTTGGTGCTCGCCGCCGCCCTGTCATGGGCGTGGCGGCGTTGGCGCGCGTTGGATTCGACCTGGCTGATCCGGCAACTGGACGGCCGGTATCCGCAATTGGAAAACAGCAGCGATCTGCTGCTGTCGGCCGCGCCGGCCGACGGCACGCTGGCGGCCTTGCAACGCGCGCGCATCGACGCGCGGATCGCGCAGCTGGCGGCGGTCGACCTCCGTCGGCCCTGGCCTTGGCGCCGCCTGTGCGCGGCGTGGATGCTGTCGACGGTCTTGGCCGCCGTCGCCGTTTTCTGGCCGCCGCGTGCGCCTGTGTCGAGTGCCGGCGCGCTACCGGTTTCGGGCGCGGCGCCGGTGGCGGCGGGGCCGGTGCGTCTGCGGCAAACGCATTTGGATATCGTCGCGCCGGCGTATACCGGCTTGGCCGCGCGCAGCCAACGCGCGTTGGCCGCGAAGTTTCCCGAAGGCAGCCGCCTGCGCTGGCATCTGCAGTTCTCGCGCCCGCCGAAGACCGCCGCGCTCGTGTTCTTCGATGGCCAGCGCGTGCCGTTGCGTGCGCAGACCGACGCCTGGACCGCCACGCGCGTGATCGCGGCGTCCGACGTCTACCGCATCGAGGTCGATGGCAAGCCGCTTCAGCCCGAAGGCTGGCATCGCCTGGATGCGGTCAAGGACCTGCCGCCGCGCCTGCGCGTGTTGCAGCCCGAGCGTAGCCTGAGCTTGGTGCAGGCCGGACAGCGCAGCTGGGCCTTGGTCTTGGAGGCCGAAGACGATTACGGGCTCGGTGCCGCGGTGCTGGACATCCAGCTGGCCCAGGGCTCCGGCGAGAACGTGCGCTTCAGCGCCTTCCGGCGGGTGCTGAGCGGCCAAGGCGGTACCGCCCGCCGTCGTTATGCCGCCACGCTCGACCTGGCGGCGTTGGGCATGGCGGTCGGCGATGACCTGATCGTGCGCTTCAGCGTCAGCGACCGGCGGCAGGGCGCGCCGAACGAAAGCCAGAGCGCGGCCTACATCCTGCGCTGGCCGGCCGCGGACGCGTTCGAGGCCAGCGGTGTGGACGGCCTGCTGAAGAAAGTGATGCCGGCGTATTTCCGCAGCCAGCGCCAGATCATCATCGACACCGAGAAACTGCTGGCGCAACGCGGCCGGCTCGACCGCGACGCCTTCGCCGTGCGCTCCGACACCATCGGCGTCGACCAGCGCATCCTGCGTCTGCGTTACGGCCAGTTCCTGGGCGAGGAAACCGAAGGCGTGCAGGCCGCCAAGCCGGCCGACGACGGCGCGGAAGAGACGCATCACGACGACGACGGCCACGACCATGGCGGGCAAGGCGCCGCGGCGAAGAAGCCGCCGCCGAGCGCGGCCGCCACCAGCCAGGCGGTACTGGAGGAGTTCGGCCATACGCACGATATTCCGGAGGCGGCGACCTTGCTTGATCCGGAAACCAAGCGTTTGCTGCGGGCGGCGCTGAACGAGATGTGGCGGGCCGAATTGCATCTGCGCAGCGGCGAACCCAAGCTGGCGTTGCCGTACGAGTACCGTGCGCTGGGTTTCATCAAACAGGTGCAGCAGGCCAGCCGCATCTATCTGGCGCGGGTCGGCACCGAATTGCCGCCGATCGACGAAGGCCGGCGCTTGATCGGCGATCGCAGCGGTGTGCTGCGTCCGGCCGACAGCCTGCAGGCGGCCACCCGCGACGATGCGCCGGTGCTGGCGTTCTGGCAGGCGCTGGACGGCGGTGAGCCCGATTTCGGCGCTTTGCGCACCTGGCTGGCGGCGCACCCCGAGCGGGTGCCGGATGCGCTCGGGCTGAAGGTGGCGATGGATGCGGTGCAGCGCCAGCCGGATTGCCAGCCGTGCCGCGCGCGCCTGAAGGCCTTGTTGTGGCCGGTGTTGCCGGCGCCCTTGGCGGCGCCGGTGCCGCGTCCCGCCGCGCAGGATTCGGCGCGCGCCTACCGTGAACTGTTGCGTCGGGAGCGCGAACGATGACGATGGAGACGCTTTGCGCATCGGTGTTGGCGGTGGCGGTGCTGGCGCATCTGCTGCTGCGCTGGCGCGCGCACGCCCGTGCGCCGGCCGGTGAGCGCGCCGCCGGGTGGCGCGTGGTCTCGCTGGCCGCGCTGTCCGTGGCCGCGGCGATCGCACTGTATTTCACCCTGTTTCCGCCCGCACGCCGCGCGCCGGCCGAGGCCTTGGTGCTGCTGACCGCACACGCCGAGCGCGCCGGCGCCCTGCCGGCCGGCCGACGCATCGCACTGCCGGAGGCGCCGCCCGGCATCGAGGCCGAACCGGCACCGGATCTGGCCACCGCCCTGCGGCGCTACCCGGGCAGCACGGTCTTGCACGTGGTCGGCGACGGCTTGGGCGCGCGCGACCGCGATGCCGTCGGCGGGCGTGGCGTGCGTCTGCAGGCCGCATCGGCACCGGTTGGCGTGGTCGAACTCTGGCAGACCCCGGCGGTGTACGCAGGCTTGCCTTGGTCGGTACGCGGCCGCGTGCACGGCCTTGCCGGCGCGCAGGTGGAGCTGCTGGATCCGGGCGATGCCGTCATCGCGCGCCAGCGTGTGGATGCCCGAGGCGGCTTCGCGCTGGGCGACCGGGCCCGTGCCGCCGGGCAGATGCGGTATCGCCTGCGCGTGCGCGATGCGGCCGGTGCGGTGCATGAAACCCTGAGTGTCCCGCTGACGGTACAGGCGGCACCGGGCATGCAGGTGATGGTCCTGTCCGGCGGCCCGAACGCGGAACTCAAGCTGTTGCGGCGCTGGGCGCTGGATGCGGGTGTTCGCCTGCAGAGCCGGATCGAACTGGCGCCGGGCATGGCATTGGCCAGCGCCGGCGCGCAGGTCACGGCCGCCAATTTACGCGCCAGCGACCTGCTGGTGCTGGACGAGCGCGCATGGGCGTCCCTGCCGGCTCCGGAAAAACGCCAGGTGCGCGAGGCCGTGGCCGGCGGCTTGGGCTTGCTGTTGCGCGTCACCGGCCCATTGGATGCCGCCACGCGCGCCGATTTCGCGGGCTTCGGCCTGCGCCTGCAGACGGGCGAGGCACTGCAGGACGTGCGCTTGCCCGAGCCCGAAGGCAAGCGCGAATGGCCGCTGTTGAGCCGCTACCCATTGCAGGCAACGGGTGCCGGCGCGCAGGTGGCATTGCGCGATGCGCAGGGCGGCGCCTTGGCGCTCTGGCGCAATGCCGGGGAAGGCCGGGTGGGCGTGTTGTGGTTGATCGACAGCCATCTGTTGGCCTTGGCCGGCTTTCCGGGCGAGCATGCCCGGCTGTGGAGCGGCTTGGCCTCGGTGCTGGCGCGTCCGCGCCTGCAGCAGGGCCCGATGCTGCGCGGCGATGCGTTCTGGCCGCATGAGCGCGTGTTGGCGTGCCGCATCGGCGATGCCGCCCGCGTGCTGGCCGCCGACGGTACGGCGGTGCGCCTGCTGGCCGACAGCCAAGGCGCCTGGCGCCGTTGCGCCGCGTACTGGCCGCAGAGCGCCGGCTGGCATGTGCTGGTCGACGGCGAGGGGCGTCTGCCGTTCTATGTGCGCGCGCCCGATGACGGCGCGGCCCTGCGCCGTCAGCAGCTTCGGCAGGCGACGCAGGCGCTGGTTTC
>CAZRXZ010000004.1:6212-11226 GCA_964604095.1 uncultured Arenimonas sp.
TGTTCTGCGTGCCGTCGGCGTTGGCGAAGGTCGGGTACATGTCGAGGAAGACGGTGTAGCCGGCGTACGGCGCCTGCTTGGTCAGTTGTTCCAGCCGGCGGTTGATCGGCAGCACCACCTCGCGGTTCTTGGCCTCCTCGCTGATCGGGATCAGCGATTGCAGGATGATGCGGGCGCCGGGCTTGCGCCGGTGCACGGCTTCGACCACCTCGGTGACGCCGGCCAGCACGCTGTCCACCACCGGGTTTTCCTCGGCCCAGGCCCAGGTGTTGTTGATGCCGATCATCAGCACCACGAATTCCGGCTGCAGTTCGGGCGGGTCGAGTTCGCCGAGGCCGCCTTCGGCCTTGGGCAGGATGCGGTGCAGCACGTGTTCGGTGCGGTCGCCGGAAATGCCGAGGTTGATGGCGGTGTTCTTGGCCGGCGTGCCGTTGAACGACTCCAGCCAGCTCTGCCGTCCGAAGGTCTGTCCGCTGACCCAGGGATTGGCGTCCAGCTGCCAGAAGTCGGTGATCGAATCGCCCAGGAACACCAGCCGCACCTGCGACAGCCGTTGCGTGTCCTGCAGCTCCGCGGCGATGGCTTCCTGGCGCTGCAGCCAGTATTCGGTGCGGCGCTCGGGTTTGGACGAGCGGAACTCGGCGGCTTGGGCGTGCATCGCCCCCAGCAACAGGAGCAGCGGCAGCGCGCGGTACGGTCGAAGCATGGCGTGGATTCCTTCAGGGCAATCCCGTCATTACAGCGCCATCGGGCGCCGTTGGCAATGCCGTTATCGAGCCGGACGGATCAACCCTGCCGCTTGCGGCGGCGGGCGCTGACCATCTGATGGTAGAAATCGCGCAGGATCAGCGCGCCGGCCAACACCAGCAGCACGGTGAACACGCGTTCGGGCGCGATGCCGATGCCCAGCTTCTTCAGCAAGGGCCGCAACAGGTCCGCGCCCAGGCGCTCCACCTGCGCGAAGCCCGGCGCCACGTATTTGTCGGCCAGTTCGCCCGGGATGGCGCCTGCTTGGCCCGAGGTCTGCGGGCCGAACAGGATCCACAGCCCGGCCAGCACCAGGACCAGCACCACGGCGCCGGTCAGCAGGCCGAGCCGGCTTTTGCGCGGCGGTGGCGCCGGCACGGCCTCGTATGCCGGCGTTGCGGCGGGCGCTGTCGGCGTGGTCTGGGCGGCGGGGCTGACGACGGCATCGGTGCCGTGACCGGCCTTGAGCTGCGCCAGGGCGGAAATCAGTTCTTCGTTCTGGCGCTGACGCTCGGCGCGTTCGGCCGCCATCAAGCGGCTCAACTCCGCGCTACCGCCTTCGCGGCCGCCCTGGCGGCGGTCGACCAGATGCTTTTCAGGTTCTTGCGGGTCCACGCTTTCGAACATCCACAGGCAGACCAGGGCGATCGGGAAGCCGAGCAGGATCGCCACCACCACCAGGCGGATGGCCCAGTTCGGGATGTCGAAATACGGGAAGACCTGGGTGGCGACCTGAACCACCACCCAGCCGGCCACCACATACATCACGCCGCCGCGGTAAATCTGCCGGCGCTTGAGTTCGCTCATGAAACTCGGCTTGACCATCGTATCCATCCCCAGGAATGCGGAAGCGTGACGGCACAGATGCGGAGCCGGCTTCCGGCGGCCCATACATTAGATAGTGTGACGTAGGTCACGTCAAGCGGCGGTGTCCGCGCGTCATCCGTTCAAGGAGGCCCGGCCCAGGTCGGCCAGCAACGCGACCATGCGGCCGGCCTGCTCGGCGCGCTCGTTGGCGGCATTGCCCTGTTGCGCGCGCTTGGCCACGCCTTGGGCGATGGCGGCCAGACGGAAGAAGCTGAAGGCGATCACGAACGGCCAATCGTCCGGCAGGGCCTGGCCGCTCAATTCGGCGTAACGCGACAGCAGCCAGGCTTCGTCCGGCAAGCCCAAGGCGGCGCGGTCCAAGCCGGCCAGGCCGGGCAGGACCGGATTGCGCGGCAGGCGCAACGCCATGCAGAAATAGCCGAGATCGGCCAGCGGGTGGCCGAGCGTGGACAGCTCCCAGTCCACCACCGCCCGCACCGTCGGCGCCTCGGGCGCGAACATCAGGTTGTCGATGCGGAAGTCGCCGTGCACCAAGGCGATACGGCCGTCATCGACCGGGCAGCGCGCCGGCAGGCGCGCGATCAGCTCATCCATGGCCGGCACCGGCTGGGTCTCGGAGGCCCGGTACTGTTCGTGCCAGCGCGCGGTCTGGCGTGCGAAATAATTGCCCGGCTTGCCGAAATCGGCCAGGCCCGCGGCCTGCACATCGACCGCATGGATGCCGGCCAAGGTGCGCAGGACCGCCTCGTAGTGGGCCATGCGCGCCGGGTGCGCGACGTCCGGCAGGGCCGGGTCCCAGTGGATGCGGCCGTCGATGTGCTGCATGAGGTAGAACACCGAGCCGATGACGGATTCGTCGGTGCACAGATGCAGGGGCTCGGCCACCGGCACGGCGCCGCCGTGCAGGGCCTTCAGTACGCGGAATTCGCGCTCCACGGCATGTGCCGAGCCGAGCAGGGTGCCCGGCGGCTTGCGGCGCAGCACGAACGCGCCGCTGGCGGCCTGCAGATGGTAGGTGGGGTTGCTCTGGCCGCCGGGGAATTTGCGCGAAACCAGCGGGCCGCGGAAACCGGGAACATGGCGCGACAGGTAGTCGGCCAGGACCGCGTCGGGCAGATCGAGATTCACCGGCCGGCCGGACGCTCAGCGCGCGCCATCGGGCCTCAGCCTTCGCATTCGGCGACCAGGACCTTGCAGGAGCCCGAACCGCAACTGCTCAGGGCCTTGTTGCGGGCATCGTCCTTGGTGGCGCCCCAGCCGATGCCGTAGGTTTCCCGTGAATAGGCGTACGCGCCGCAGGTTTCGAACCAGACCACGGCACGGCACTTGTTGCTGTGCTCCTGGCAATAGGCCAGCGCGCGTTTTTCGGCGGCGTCCCGGGTGGGATACCCGACCGCGAAGCCCCAGGCCGGGGCGTTGTATTTCTGGTCGTCGTCCACGGCGATGGCGCCGATGGCGCGGACAGGCGCGGAAACGGACAGGCAGGCGGCAAGACACAGCAGGAGCACGGCGGACTGTTTCATGGCGGTACGCGACGGAAAGAGGGGGCGGGCACTGCGCGTTTCACACTAGAGGGCGGCCGGGCGGCTGTCAAGCGCGGCCGTTTATTTCAGCATGGCGCGTGCCAGCGCGGCGATGTGCACCTCGTCCGGACCGTCGGCCAGGCGCAGGCAGCGCGCGCCGGCCCAGGCCGGCGCCAGGAACGGGTGCTGCAGGCCTTCGGCGCCGAACAGCTGCACCGCGCGGTCGATCACCGCCAAGGCCATTCGCGGCGCCACGATCTTGATCATGCCGATTTCGTCCTTGGCGCCCTTGTTTCCGAGCGCATCGAGCTTGGCCGCGGCGTCGAGCGTCAGCAGGCGCGCCTGTTCGATCTCGCAGCGCGACAGCGCGATCATCTCCTGCGCCATGCCCTGCGCCGCCAGCGGCTTGCCGAACGCGACGCGCGTTTTCGCGCGCTCGACCATCAGTTCCAGCGCGCGTTGCGCCAGGCCGATCAGGCGCATGCAGTGGTGGATGCGTCCTGGTCCGAGCCGGGCCTGCGCCAGCGCGAAACCGGAACCCTCGGCGCCGACGCGGTTCGCGATGGGCACGCGCACGCCGTCGAACGCCAATTCCATGTGGCCGCCGGGCGCGTCGTCGAAACCGAAGGCCTGCAAGGCGCGCGTCACGCGCACGCCGGGCGTGTCCATCGGCACCAGCACCATCGAATGGCGTGCGTGGCGGTCGGCATCCGGGTCGGTCACGCCCATCACGATCAGGATCCGGCAACGCGGATCGCCGGCGCCGGTGATCCACCATTTGCGGCCATTCAGCACGTAGTCGTCGCCGTCGCGCGCGATGCGCAGCGCGATGTTGGTCGCGTCCGAGGACGCCACCTCCGGCTCGGTCATCGCGAATGCGGAACGGATCTCGCCGCGCAGCAGGGGCTCCAGCCAGCGCGCTTTCTGCGCGTCGTCGCCGAAATGCGCCAGCAGCTCCATGTTGCCGGTATCCGGCGCGTTGCAGTTGAACACCTCCGGCGCCCACAGCACGCGGCCCATCTGTTCGGCCAGCGGTGCGTAGTCGCGGTTGCTCAAGCCGGCGCCGTGCCGCGCATCCGGCAGGAACAGGTTCCACAGGCCTGCCGCGCGCGCCTCCGCTTTCAGGCGTTCGATGGCCGGGCAGGGGGTCCAGCGCGTGGCCGGATCGGCCTGCCAGGCGGCGACCTCGGCCTCGGCCGGCAACACCCGCGCGTGCATGAAGGCGGCCAGTGCCTGCGGCAGCGCGGCGGGCGCGTTCATTCGTCGTAATCCACCGGACAATCGGCGGAGGCGAACACCAGCGGGTCGGCGGGGCCGACCCAGCCGCGCGGTTTGGGAATGCGTTCGCGTTCGAAGCGCGCGGTGCACGTGCCCTGGTAGCGTATCGTGTAGTCGCTCAGGTCGATGGCGTCCAGGCCGGCCTCGACGCGCGGATGCGCCCGGATGAATTCGAGCATGACCTCCAGGTCATTCCGGTTCTGGTATTGCGGCGGCAGTGCGGCCGAGGACGGCAACGCGGCCAGTAGCAGGCCGGCGGTCAGGGCGGTTTTCAGCATCAGGCGGCTCCGGTGGCAAAGCACCACTATAGGGCCAATCGCCGCAGGCGGCCACGCCGCGCGCGCTCAGCGACGCAGGCCGGCCAGCAGGGTCTGCCAGTGCGCCGCGCCCAGGGCGCGCGCTTTGGCGATGTTGGTTTCCGGAATCCGGTCCACGTCCGGGTAGGCGTCGATCGCGCGGCTCAGGCTGTCTTCGCGCAGCAGGTGCAGCATCGGGTAGGGGCTGCGGTTGGTGTAGTTGGCGGCATCGTCCTCGGCGGCATCGGCGAACCGGTAGTCCGGATGGAAGCTGGCGACCTGGTATACGCCCTCGTAGCCGTGTTCGGCCAGCAGGTCTTCGGCCATGGCGGTCAGGTCGAG
>CAZRXZ010000004.1:11326-15924 GCA_964604095.1 uncultured Arenimonas sp.
GTGCTTGGCCACGGCCACGCCGATGCTGACCGAGAGCGTGACCGGGTTGCCGCCGACGGTGAACGGCATGGCGTTCACCGCGTTGCGCAGGCGTTCGGCCGCGGCATAGGCGCCGTCCACGCAGGTCTGCGGGGTCATCACCAGGAATTCGCCGCCGTCGGTGCGCGCCACCAGGTCGATTTCGCGGGCGGTGTAGCGCAGGCGTTGGGCCAGCTCCGCCAGCAGGCGGTCGCCGGCGTTGCGGCCGTAGCGGTCGTTGAGGTCGCGCAGGCGGTCGATGTCGACGTGCAGCAGGCAGAACTCCGTGCCGCCACGCTGCAGGCGCTGCCATTCCACCGGCAGCAGGCAGTCGAGGCGGCGGCGGTTGGCCAACCCGGTCAGCTCGTCCTGGTGCGAGCCTTCGCGTATCCGATGCAGCAATCGGCCGCAGACCAGGGCCAGGAACGCGGCATTGAACAGTGCCGCGCCGATGATATCGGCGAGGGCCGGAGCCAGGCCGAGATCCTGCCCGGGCGCGCTGTCCAGACTGACCTGCGCGGCCAGCAGGCCCGCGAACAGGATGGCGAGCAGCGACGGCACCGCCGTCAGCAGTATCGCCATCGGCCGGCGGTAGTGGGCATCGAGCGCGCGCCAAAGGGCCAGGCCGGCGCGCGCCAAGACCCAGGCGAAGGCCAGGTACAGCACGGCATGCCGCCAAAGTCCGGTTTCGGCTACCGGGCCCAGGGCCAATTGCGCCATGCCGGCGGCGAACAGCACGAACAGATGTTCGCGGTCGGCCGTGGGGGCGTCCAGAAAGCGTTCCAAGCCGCGCCGCAGGACCACGAAGGCCGCCAGCAACAGAAGGCTGCTGGCGGTTTCGGCCACCCCGGGCGGGGCTGGGATTCCGCTTGTCGTGCTGAACAGGGTCAGCCCGATCAACGCCATGAATGCGCCCCAATGCCCGATGGCCGCCCGGTCGGCGCGGATCAGGGCGGCGCACAGCCACCAGCCGGCGGCGTACAGGAGGAACTGTACGGCCACCAGCGAGGTCAACACCGGCGCGTGGTCGGGCAATGGCATCATGCGGCTGGCCTGGCGGTCGTCAATCGAAAAAAACGTGATACGCATCACAAAAGTAACGCGTGATGTTCACTATTAGACGCCACGGGGTGGCGGCGGTCAATAAGAAAAAGTCTTGCCAGACAGGCTAATGCCTTGATTCCCAATGGGTATCTCGTGCGCGGGGGTTACCGCACATCGCGGAGTTGCCAGTGGCTGCCGGCCAGCAAGCGCATCCGGTGCTTGAATGCGCTGCCGTTGATCCGGCTGTCGGCGACCAATTCGATGGCCAAGCCTTTCTGCGAACCGCTCACGCGTGCCTCGGCATCCACCGCCAACAGGGCCGGGTCCACGTGTTCGGCATCGTCCTCGTCCAGTGTGGCCAGCCAGGCCTGGGGGTAGGCGCGGTCGGCCAGGGCGTGCCGCAGCTGCTCGGCGAAGGCATCGGCGCCGTGCGCGGAAAAACTCAGCGCCGGCAATGCGCCGCGCGCGTGCTCGGGTTCGGGCAGGCTGATGTAGAACTTCATAGCGGCCTCCTGAAAGGAAAGCGCCGTTTCCGGCGCCTTCCAGTGTAGCAAACCGGCGTCAGGGCTCAGTCGCCCTGGGCCTCCATGGTCGGCCCGTATTCCTGGCCGACGCTGACGCCGCTGAGGTCGCGGAAATGGAACACCGGCGCCGGCCGTTCCTGGCCGCCGATTTCGGCCATGGTGGCGGCATCGAACAGACGGCCGTTCACCATCACGTAGGCGGTGTCGATGGTGTTCTCGATCTTCTCCAGCGGGTTGGAGTGGGTGATCACCAGGTCGGCGCGCTTGCCGACTTCGATCGAGCCCAGTTCCTTGCCGAAGCCGAGATAGTCGGCGCCGTCGATGGTGGCCGCGCGCAGCGCCTCCCACGGCGAGAAGCCGCCCTGCACCAGCGACCAGATCTCCCAGTTCGGCGACAGGCCCTGCATCTGGCCGTGGCCGCCGACCTGGATCTTGATGCCGGCGTCGCGCAGGCGTTTGGCCTGCTTGGCCACTTCCACGTGGTAGTAATCCCAGTCCGGGCCGGTCTCGCGCCGGATCGAGCGCGCGTCCAGCGCCTCGCGCGGGAAGAAGCGCAGGAAGCGTTCGTTCTCCCAGATGTTCATCCGGCTGTACCACCAGTACTCGGCGTTCAGGCCGCCGTAGTTGACCACCAGGGTCGGGGTGTTGCGCACGTCGGTGGCCTTCCAGGTCTCGACCACGTCCTTGTACAGCGGCGCGACCGGGATGTTGTGTTCCACGCCGGTGACGCCGTCCAGGATCATGGTCATGTTGTGGTTGAAGGTCGAACCGCCTTCCTCGACCACCAGCACGCCCTGTTCGCGCGCGGCCTGGTTGATCTGCTGGCGTTGGTCGCGGCGCGGCTGGTTGTAGCTCTTGACGCTGAACGCGCCCACCGCCTTCATGCGCGCGATGGTGTTGCGCGCGTCCTCCAGCGAGTTGATCACCGCCTTGAAGTCGCCGTCGGCGCCGTACAGGATGGTGCCGGTCGACATCACGCGCGGGCCGACCAGCTTGCCGGCCTTCTGCAGTTCGGCCTGGGCGAACACCGTTTCCGAGGTCGCCGAGGGGTCGTGCATGGTGGTGACGCCGAACGCCAGGTTGGCGTAGTAGGCCCAGTTGCGTTGCGGGATGACGCCGGTGCCGAAATGCGCGGCGTGCGCGTGCGCGTCGACGATGCCCGGGAACAGGGTCTTGCCGCGGGCGTCGATGACGCGCGCGCCGGCCGGCACGGCCACGTCGGTGCCGACCGCGGCGATCTTGCCGCCGGTGACCAGCACGGTGGCGTTCTCGATCACCTCCTGCGTCTTGCCGGCGTCGCGCATGGTGATCACGCGCGCGCCGGTGAAGGCCACGGTGCCGCTCGGGCGGTCGCTCGGCACGCTGAACGCCATCGACGTGCTGCGGTTGGCGGCGCCCGGCGCGATGTCGCGGCTGACGTAGGTGTTGCCCAGCATCCAGTGCACGGTGTCGGCGTCGGACCAGTGCAGGAACGGACCGGCGCTGGTGCTGAGCGCGGTCACCGGCACGGCCTTGGTGTCCTTGCTCAGCTCGATGCTGCCGCCGTAGGCCGGCAACGGCGCCACATAGGCGTTGTACAGCTCGGTGAAGGCGACATGCCTGCCGTCCGGGCTGAGCTCGACGTTGTCGGCGTACTTCAGGCTCATCAGCTCGCGCTTGGCTTCGCCGTGCAGACCGATGCGGTAGACCTTCTTCGACAGGCCGCCGCCGTCCATGAACAGCAGTTGCTTGGAGTCCGGCGTGAACTGCGGCGCGTAGCCGTCGGCCACCTTCAGCGGCGACCACTCGGCGGTGCCGGTGACGTAGATGCCGGTGTCGGCCGTGTTCAGGCTGCCGGTCAACGCGCCGCCGCGGGATTTGATGTAGGTCAGGTGCTTGCCGTCCGGCGAATAGCGCGGGCCGTAGTAGAAGCCCGGCTCCGTGCTCAGGGTCTTGACCGCGCCGCTGGCCAGGTCGATCTCGCGGATGCTGCCTTGCGCCGTGTCGTTCCAGGTGGTGAACACCAGCGTGCGGCCGTCGCGGCTGAAGCTCGGCTGGTATTCGAAGGCGTCCTGTTCGCCGGTCAGGCGGGTCACGGCGCCGTCCGGCAGGCTACGCTTCCACAGCTGGCCGACGGCATGGAACACCACGGTGCGGCCGTCCGGCGCGGTCGCCACGTCGCGCAGCATCTTCGGGGTGAAGCTGTCGCCTTCCAGTGTGTGCTCGACGCGGATCGGCATCGCCAGTTTCTGCTCGACTTCGGCGCGGAACGGGATCTGCGCCGGCTTGCCGCTGGCCATGTCGACGCGCCAGAGCTTGCCCTGCGCCCAGATCACCACCGACTGCGAATCCGGCGTCCAGTCGAAGTTGGCGTACGGTCCGAAGATGGCCCAGGCTTCCTGCATGTCGTGCGACAGGCCGTCCCAGACCGGGGTGACCTTGCCGGTCTTCAGGTCGAGCACGTGCAGCACGCTCTTGTCGCGTACGCGCTTGACGAAGGCCAGGCGCGTGCCGTCCGGCGAGGGCTGCGGCCGGATGGCGCCGCCCGGGGTGTTCACCAGCACGTCGGTCTCGCCGGTCTCGCGGTCCAGACGCTTGATCGCGTAGATCACGCCGTGCACGTTGCGGTTGTACTCGAAGCCGCCGCCGGGGCTGACGTCCTCCGAGTAGTACACATAGCGGCCGTCCGGGCTCACCGCCGGTTCGCCCAGGTCCTGCTGGTCGTTCCTGCGCTTGGTTAGCTGCAGGCCGTCGCCGCCGTTGCGGTGCGTCATCCACAGTTCGCCGGCGCCGAGCGAACGGCCGGAGGTGAAGTGCTTGCGGCCGATCAGGTACTGGCCGTCCGGGGTCCAGGCCGGATTGTTGAACAGGCGGAAGCTTTCCTTGGTGACCTGCTTGGCGTTGCCGCCGTCGACGCCCATGCGCCACAGGTTGTTGCCGCCGCCGCGGTCGGAGGTGAACGCGATCTCGCGGCCGTCCGGCGAGAAGCGCGGTTGCACGTCCCAGGCCGGACCGCTGCTGATGCGGCGGGCG
>CAZRXZ010000005.1:0-8840 GCA_964604095.1 uncultured Arenimonas sp.
CTCGGCGTGCATCTGCATACGGCCAAGACGCTGGAGTCGTTCGACGGCGCGCAGGCGAGACTGGCCTGCGTCTGGTCGGAGGACGTGCTGTGCCTGCCGGCGAGTTCGGTGGTGACGGTGACCATGCGTCTGCCCAACGACGCGCTGTATCAAGACCTGCTGGCGCGCCAGGACGACTGGCAGGCCGCCGGCATCGTGCAGGTGCGCTGCTTGGGCGACGCCGAGGCGCCGGGTCTGATCGCGCATGCGGTATATGCCGGCCATCGTTTCGCGCGTGAATTCGAGGCCGCGCCGGGCGAGAACGGCGATGCCGGCGACGTGCCGTTCCGGCGCGTGAGGCAGCGGTTTTGAACGCCGTGCGCGAATGCGTCGTCATCGGCGCCGGACCGGGCGGGCTGGTCTGCACCAAGGAGCTGGTCGAGCAGGGCATCGACGACGTGCTGTGCCTGGAAAAGTCGCACGCCATCGGCGGCGTCTTCGCCGATACCTACGACAACCTGACCCTGACGTCGTCCTGCACCTTCAGCATGTTCTCCGATTTCTGGATCGGTGACGGCCGGCAGCACCATTTCTGGAGCAAACAGGAAGTGCTGGCGTACTGGGACGCGTATGCCCGCCATTTCGGCGTGTTCGAGCGCATCCGCTTCGGCGCGGAGGTGGTCTCGGCCGAGCCGGCGCCCTGCGGTTGGCGTCTTGTCCTGGCGGACGGCGGCGAAGTCCTTTGCCGCCGTCTGGCCTTGGCCGTCGGCGGCAACCGGTTCCCGAACCTTCCGGATTGGGCCGATGACCTGCAGGACGTGTCGGTGCTGCATTCCAAGGATTACCGCAATGCCGCGGCCTTTTCCGGCAAGAACGTCTTGGTGGTCGGCGGCGGCGAGTCGGCGGCCGACATCACGCTCGAGATCGCGCGCGTCGCGCGCCGTTGCACGGTCAGCCTGCGCTCTTCCGCCGGCTGGATACTGCCGCGCAAACGCGGCGCCATGGCGGCCGACATCGCCACGCACCGTGGCCTGTACGGCTTGCCGCGCGAGTTCGGCATCGAGGTCAGCCGGCAGATCATCCGGCACGAGGCGGATTATGGCGATCCGGTGCACGACGCCGCGGCCAAGCTCAATGCCCGCGTGACGGCCGCATACGGCGTGTGGAGCACGTACGGCACCAAGAACTTCTCCCTGCCGGAGGCGGTCGCCCGCCATGGTTGCGGGGTCGTCGCGGGCGTCACCGGGGTCGAGGACGGCGGCCGCCGTATCCGCTTCGCGGACGGCGAAGTGCTGGACGGCGTCGATGCCGTGGTGCTGTGCACCGGCTATCGCAGCCGTCTGCCGTTCTTGCCGGAGCCGCTCCGCGCGCAGGATCCGCGTGCCCTGTACAAACACATGTTCCATCCGGCATACGGCGATTCGCTGGTTTGGATCGGCTTGGCGCGCCCGGGCTACGGCAGCCAGTTCCCGATCATGGAGATGCAGGCGCGTTATTTCGCGCGGATCGCCGCCGGCCGCGCGGCCTTGCCGGCGCCGGAGCGCATGGCCGAAACGGCGGCGGCCGATGCCCGTGCGTATCTCCGGCAGCTCGGCCACAGCGGGCGGCGCATCCGCAATCTGGTCGATTACCACCGCTATATGGACGATCTGGCGGGTTTGATCGGCTGCATGCCGCCGTTCTGGACGCTGTTCCTGCTGCGTCCGCGGCTATGGCTGCGCGTCGTCTACGGGGCGACCCAGGCCACCCAGTTCCGCCTGCGCGGCCCGGGCGGCAAGCCGGCATTGGCGCGCGAGATCCTGATGAAGCTGCCGGTCAGCCGCTTCAACCACGTGGTCAAGGTCGGGCTGAAAGGACGGCTCTGGTATGCCCTGCGTTGGCCTTGGCGGCCGCGGCCTTCAGCACCGGCGGAAGCATAGGGTCGGGCACTGCCGACCAAGCGTGTAGCCGCCGCGCGCGGTTTCCAGATGCCGGAACCCGTGGTGTTCGAACAGGTCGATGGCCTGTTCGGCGGTGAAGTAATGCATGCGTGCCGGCGAGCCCCGATAGGCATCGATGGCCTGCAGATGCGCAAGCGGCCATCCCAGTCTTTCCGCCAATTCGGGCCAGGGGCCGGCCGCGGCATGCAATCGGTTCCACACGTCATCCAAGGCCGTTCCGCTTCCGGCATCCGCCTGCATGGCCATGCCGAGCCGAAGCTTCAGCACGTTGAGGTTGGCAATGCCGCCGGCCAGCAGGTCCTGCAGCACCTGCTCCGGCGTTTCCGGCGCGTCCGGCGGCGTGAACAGGCGGACGATGAACAGCCCGTCCGGCGCCAGCGCCCGATGCAGTCCGGCGGCGACGTCCTGCACGCCGTCGGGATAGCCCACCAGCTGCAGGCCGCCGTCGCACAGCGCGACGTCGCATATCGGTTGGCGCCAGGGCATGTCGCGCCAATCCCCGACGCGGGCCAGCCCGGCGTCGCCCGGCCAGACGTATCGGATCATTTCGGCGGTGCGGTCGATGGCCTGCACATCGCCGCCATCGGCCGTGGCCAGCGCGTGGTATTCCGGCGTGACGCCCAAAATCAGATAGCGTGCCGCGCGCATGCCGAGCCAGCGCTCGATCATTCCGCCGGCCGTGCGGATATCCTCGGCGCAGGGACGAAGCGGTGCGCCGAGCTGCAACCACTGCTGGGCGACGTGCGGCCATTGGCCCGGGTCTTCGGTTCGGTTCATGGCGTATCCTTCGTGGTCATCCGTCGTGCCGCCGGACCAGCAGGGCTTCGAGTCCGTCGACCAGACGGCCGAGCGCGGCATGGTCTGCGGCGGAAAGCAGCGGCGGGCTGCCCGGGGTCTTGTTGGCATCCAGCAGGAAGACGTCGCCGTCGTGCACCACGAAGTCGAACTTTCCGAAGTCGAACCCCAGGTTTCTCCGGATTTCGCGCAACGCATCGGGCACCTCGCACGGTTCCTTGCGCAGCACATTGCCGCCCTTGATGATCGGCTCCGGGCTGAGGAATCGGTTGCAGTGGCCTTGCTCGCCGCAGAACACCCAGTGCCGGATGGCGTACAGTTCGCCTTCGCGCTCGGGCAGGAACCGGTCGATGACCAGGGACGGGTCGTTGCGCAGGTGTTCCGGCACGTCCGCGATGCGGGCGAAAATCGGATAGTCGGGAGCAGGCGAGGGCGCCGGTGCCTGGCCGGTGCGTCGGGCCTGCTTGGCCGACTCGCCGCCGCCGTTGCAGTTCAGGTCCGATTTCACGATGACCGGGCCGTCCCAGTCCGGCCGGTCGGCGAACAGGGCGCCGCTGATGGCGGTCTTGGCGATATCGGCGACTGTCGCGTTCAGGCAATTCCGGAATCCCGCCGCGAAAGCCAGGTATTCCGCCGGCACGCGGGTCAGGTCCACATGCAGGATGGCGAGGTCGGGGTCCGGATTCCGGGCCCGCAGGCCGTGCACGATCTCGACCTGGTGGCCGCGCTCGATCAGCGTCAGCGCCATCCGCCCGGCCAGGTACGGGCAGTTGTAGCCGACGCCGTCGGCCCGCGGCCAGAGGATTCGGTCGTGTTGGTGGGAAAGGATCGCAATCGATGCCATCGGGGCTTTTCGGAGGCCGTCAGCCTGCTATTAGAGCATAGCGCCGCCGCGTGTGTCGGCCTGCGGTAAAATGACGGCCCTATGTCCGATATCCAGAACATCGCCGCCTACCGTTTCGTCCGCCTCGACGATGTCGATGCCGTTGCCGCCCGGATCAAAGACCTGTGCCAAGAGCAGAATCTGCTCGGTACCGTGCTGGTCTCGCCGGAGGGCATCAACGTCTTCCTGGCCGGTGCCGAGGCCGGCATCGCCGCCTTCCTGACGGATCTTCAGGCCGATGCGCGCTTCGCCGGCATCGAGGTCAAGTCCAGCCGCAGCGCGTTCGTGCCGTTCCGGCGGCTGCGGGTCAAGCGCAAGGCCGAAATCATCACCTACCGCGATCCGAGCCTGCGCCCGGATGCGGGCCGCGCGCCTTCGGTGGCTCCGGAGACCCTGGCACGCTGGCTGGATCAAGGCCACGACGATGACGGCCGCGAGCTGGTTCTGCTCGACACACGCAATGCCGAGGAGGTCGAGTACGGCAGCTTCCGCGGCGCCTTGGATTTCGGCATCACCCGCTTCACCGACCTGCCGCAGGCCATCGCCGCGCGCCGCGCCGAGCTGGACGGCAAGACCGTGGTCAGCTTCTGCACCGGCGGCATCCGCTGCGAGAAATCGGTGCTGCGCATGCAGGCCGAAGGCTATGACCGCTGCTATCAGCTGGAAGGCGGGATTCTGGGCTATTTCGAGAAAATGGGCGGCGCGCACTACGACGGCCGGTGTTTCGTGTTCGACGACCGCATCGCGCTCGATCCGCAGCTGCAGCCGCTGGTGGCCGACCCGGGCTTTTGAGGCCGCGCCTCAGAGCATGCTCAGGCCGTCTTTGGGCGTATAGGTGCCGACGGTCTTTCCGGTACGCGCGTCGCGCAGGGCCATGGTGGCCAGCAGTTTGTTCTTGGCCAGGCTGTCGGCGAACACCGGCGCCAGCAGGGCTTCCTTTTCCCAGATGTACAGGTCGTAGAACTCGCCGGTCACGTACACCGTCAGCACCGTGCCCTTGACGGCGCCGGTCTTGTAGTAGAAGCGCGCCACCGGGGCGTTCACGGCGGCGGGCTGCTGCGCCTGCGCCACGGCCGGGCCGAGCAGGGCGAGCATCAAGAGGGCGTGGCGGCTGTTCATCGGCGGTTCCTGCGTTCGTCACCTATGGAAAGGCCGCCCGGAGGCGGCCTTTGCGTGTGGTGGATCCGAGGAGGATCGAACTCCTGACCTCGTCATTGCGAACGACGCGCTCTCCCAGCTGAGCTACGGACCCGTACGCATATGCTAATCCAATCGGCCTGCGGGTTCAAGCCGTGGCGAGGATCGGGGCGAAGGATGCGGCCAGCGATTCGCGCCGCCAGCCGGCCAGCACGGGCGGCCAGGCGCCGGTATCCAGCAGGTATTCCAGGTGCTTGCGCGAACACAGCAGGCCTTCGGGCAGGTTCAGCTCGGCCGCTTTGGCCGCCACCGCCTGTTGCAGGGCCTTGAGCCGGGCTTTATGGGCCGCGTCCGGCTCGCCGGCCAGGGGAATCGCGCGCTCCTCGGCGTCGATGGGGCGGGCCAGCAACGCGAACAGGTGCTGGCGCGCGCTTTTCGGCGATTTCGGGTAGCGCGCGAGGATGGCGTCCAGCTCCTCGATGCGGGCGATCGGGGCGCGGGCCAGGGCGAAGGCGGCATCGTTGTCGATGATCCAGCGTTTGGGTTTGTCGCGCTCGATGGCGCGCGCGTCGCGCCACAGCAGCAGGCGGCGCAGGCGGATCTGGGATTCGGCGTCCAGCGGCTGGTTGCTGCGGATCGACAGATGCGGGTTGGCGTCCGGGCGCTCGTCCGCGGCGGCGGCCACCGCGCGCGCGCAATCGGCCTGCAGCCAGGCCTCGCGGCCCAGCGCCGCCAGACGCTCCTGCAGCTGGGCGTACACCGGCATCAGGAAGCGCACGTCGTCGGCGGCGTAGTGCTTCTGCGATTCGGTGAGCGGGCGCTGCAGCCAGTCGGAGCGGGTTTCGCCCTTTTCCAAGGTCACGCCGCACAGCTGTTCGACCAGTTTGAGATAGCTCAGGCCGGCGCCCAACCCGCACAGGGCGGCGGCGGTCTGGGTGTCGAACACGGGGCTCGGCACCGCCTGGCAGCCGGCCTTGAAGGCCTGCAGGTCTTCGCTGCAGGAATGCATGACCTTGAGGATGCCGGTGTCTTCCAGCAGGGGTTTGAGCACGGCCGCGACCTCGGGTTTGGCGGCGTCGATCAAGGCGATGTCGTCTTCGATGATGATCTGGACCAAGGCCAGCTGCGGGAAGTAGGTGCGTTCGCGGACGAATTCGGTGTCCATGCCGACCAGGCGCGGATTCGGGTGTTTTTGTAAAAAGCGGGTTAAATCCGCGGGGGTGTCCAGCCAAAGCATAGCGGTTTCACGTGTCATGGGATAAGGTAGCTTAACATTTGCCCCGCCCGAGCCCGCACCGCCGATGCCGCATCGTATGCCGTTCACCGCACCGATCCTGCTGCTTGCCCTGTCGTTGCTGGCGGGTTGCGGGCCCCGAGGCGCGACGGATGCGCCGCCGGCGGCGGTGTCCGCGGCCTCGGCCGAGGACTTGGTGCCCGGGCGCATTTTCGCCGATCGTCTGGCACCGGGACTGTACGGCCCGGATCTGGTGGTGATTCCGGCCGGCAGCTTCCGCCTGGGCGCATTGAAGGGCGATCGCCAGGCGGCGGAGAGCGAGAAGCCCGCGCATGAGGTCCGCTTCGCCAAGCCGTTCGCGCTGGCCCGCACCGAAACCACCGTGGCGCAGTTCGCGGCCTTCGTGCGCGCCAGCGGCTATGCCACGCGGGCGGAAAAACGCGGCTACAGCGAGGTGTTCGACTTGGCCAGCGGCCGTCTGGTGCGCGGCATGGGCGTGGATTGGCGGCATGATGCGCTGGGCCGGCCGGCGCGTCCGGACCAGCCGGTGATCCATGTGGCGCATGCCGACGCCAACGCCTACGCGCGCTGGCTTTCGCAACGCAGCGGCCGGCGCTACCGCCTGCCGAGCGAGGCCGAGTGGGAATACGTGCTGCGTGCCGGCGACGAGCGCATCTACCCGTGGGGCGATAAATCCGCGCGGCCGCGCAAAGGCAACCTGGCCGGCGGCCGCGACCGCTTTCCGAACGGCCGAAATTGGCGCCATGCCATCGCGCGCTACGCCGACGGCCATTGGGCGCTGGCGCCGGTGCGCAGCTACGCCAGCGAGCCGTACGGCACCTTCGACATGCTCGGCAACGTCTCGGAATGGGTCGAGGACTGCTGGCACGAGAACTACCGCCGCGCCCCGGCCGACGGCGGCGCCTGGGTCAATCCCGGTTGCCGCCAACGGGTGCTGCGCGGCAGCGCGTGGTTGAGCTCGATCGACCAGTCGCGCGGCTCGTTCCGGATGCCGCTCGACGCCGAGCGCAGCAATCCGCGCCTGGGGTTCAGGGTCGCGCGCGAGTTGTGACCGTCGCCGCCAGCGCGGCGAGCGCGAACTGCGCCACGGCCGCCGCCAGATTGGCCGCCATCGGGCGCCGGCGCGACAGTACCGCCGCATCCTGGCCCAGATGCCGCCAGGCGGTGCGGAACGCCTCGAAGCGGTCTTCATCGGCCACGGCCGCCGCCCACTGCGATTTCGACAGCTTGTGGCCGTCGGCGTCCAGCACCAGCGGGATGTGCGCGTATTCCGGCTGCGGATAGCCGAGTTGGCGTTGCAGGAAGATCTGGCGCGGGGTCGAATCCAGCAGGTCGGCGCCGCGCACCACCTGGGTGATGCCTTGCGCCGCGTCGTCCACCACCACCGCCAGCTGGTAGGCGTACAGGCCGTCGGCGCGCTTGAGCACCACATCGCCGACGGATTCGCCGAGCCGCTGCGTCTGCCGCCCGTACAGCAGGTCGTCGAAGCCGAGTTCGAGGTCCGGTACCCGCAACCGGACGGCGGCGTGGCGCGCATCGGCCGGCGCCAGGCAGGCGCGGTGGATGCCGCCGGCCGCGGCCAGCTGGCTGCGCGAGCAACTGCAGGAAAACGCCCGGCCTTCCGCCAGCAGGCGCGCCAGCGCCGCGTCGTAGTATTCCGCGCGCCGGGATTGGTACAGCACCGGTTCATCCGATTCCAGGCCGAAGCGGGCCAGCTCGTCCAGCTGCCGTTGCGCCATGCCGGCGATCTCACGCGGCGGATCGATGTCCTCGACGCGGATAAGCCATTGCCCGCCGCGGCTTTTCGCCATCAGGTAGCTGCCCACGGCCGCCACCAGCGAGCCCAGATGCAAGGGGCCGGTGGGCGAAGGCGCGAAGCGGCCGCGGGGAGGAGGGGCTGAGGTCACGGAAATTTCACTTGAATTTCTGGAATTTGGCTACAATTCATTATCGCCAATCCCAGACATTCCACAAAGGGTTCCACCATGTTCAAACGCATCGCGTTGTTCCTCGCCACCAACTTGGCCGTCCTGCTGCTGCTCAGCATCGTGCTCAGCGTGCTGCAGAACGTGTTCGGCATCACCCTCGGCAGCAACGGCACCCTGCTGGTGTTCGCCGTCATCTTCGGTTTCGGCGGTTCGCTGATTTCGCTGATGATCTCGAAATGGGTCGCCAAGCGCCAGACCGGCATGCACATCATCCAGACCCCGCAGGGCGAGCTCGAACAGTGGCTGGTGTCCACCGTGCGCCGGCAGGCCGAAAAGGCCGGCATCGCCATGCCGGAGGTCGGCATCTACGACGCCCCGGAAATCAACGCCTTCGCCACCGGCCCGAGCCGCAACAACTCGCTGGTGGCGGTGTCCACCGGCCTGCTGCGCTCGATGAGCCGCGACGAGGCCGAAGCCGTGCTCGGCCATGAGGTCAGCCACGTCGCCAACGGCGACATGGTCACCATGGCCCTGCTGCAGGGCGTGATGAACACCTTCGTCATCGTGCTGTCGCGCGTGGTCGGCCGGGTGGTCGACTCCGTGGTGTTCGGCAACCGCGACAACGGCCCGGGCTTCGGCTACTTCATCGTGGTGTTCGTGCTCGACCTGATATTCGGCCTGTTCGCGTCCTTCATCACCGCCTGGTTCAGCCGCCAGCGCGAGTTCCGGGCCGACGCCGGCGGCGCCAGCCTGGCCGGCCGCGAGAAGATGATCGCCGCGTTGCAGCGCCTGGCCCAGAACCACGGCCAGAGCACCCTGCCGAGCCAGATCGCCGCGTTCGGCATCGCCGGCGGCCTGAAGTCGGGCATCGGCGCGCTGATGATGACCCACCCGCCGCTGGACGTCCGCATCCAGGCCCTGCG
>CAZRXZ010000005.1:8940-15356 GCA_964604095.1 uncultured Arenimonas sp.
AAAAAACCGCCGGCAACGGCGGTTTTTTCATGCCTGCGCGGCGCGGGTCAGGTGTTGAAGTCGAAGTTCATCTGCGCCAGCGGCGGCGACAGGAAGTTGCCCTGGATCCAATCCACGCCGGCGCTGAACAGCAGGCCGACGGTGGCGGCGTCGGCGACGAACTCGGCCATGGTGGCCTTGTCCAGGTCGCGTGCGTGCTGCACGAATTCGCGGATCCTGGCCTGGTGCTGCGGGTTCTTGTCCAGGTCCTCGACGAAGCTGCGGTCGATCTTGATCATGTCGGCGTCGAAATGGCCGAGCATCTTCAGCGAATCGACGCTGGTGCCGAATTGGGTCAGGCTCAGGCGCACGCCGAGCGGCTTGATCGCGGCCTTGAACGCCTGCACGTCCTTCAGGCGGGTGATGATCTGCGATTCCGGCAGTTCCAGGATCAGGCGCCGCCCCTCGACCTCGTGCGCGCGCAACGCGGCCGAGATCAGATGCGCCAGCGAGATGTCCTGCACCGATTCCGGCGAGATCTTGACGAAGATCTGGGTGTCGATGCCGCGGCGCTGGCGTTCGGCCAGCAACGCGACGGCCTGGCCGACCACCCAGCGGTCGATGTCGTCGATCAGGCCGTGGCGCTGCGCGATCGGCAGGAAATGGTCCGGCGCGATCTGTTCGCCTTCCTGCGAGGGCAGGCGGATCAGCAGTTCGTAGCTTTCGATGGCGCTTTCCTGCGCCAGATTGATGACCGGCTGGTAGTTCAGCACGAATTCGCCGCCGGCCAGTGCCTTCAGGATGCGCTCGCGCCAGGCCTTGTCGAGTTCGGCGTCGGCGCGCTCGCCGGCGGCCGGATCGAACACCTCGAAGCGGTTGCCGCCCAGGCCGTCCATCGACTGCAGCAGGCGGTTTCCGGCGTTCAGGATCTCCGGCACGCTGGCGTTCTGCTCGGTGATCTGCACGCCGGCGACGCTGACGCTGAAGCCGATCGAGCTGTCGCCGACCTCCAGCAGCACGTTGTCGAAACCGGCATGGATGGCCTCGCACAGCGCCACCGTGTCCTCGAAGCGGCTGTCGGCGCAGAGCACGGCCAGGGTGTGGTCGCGCAGGTGGAAGCAGACGCCGTCATCGGCCACCAGGCTGGACAGGCGGGCGGCGAACTCGATCATCAGCTGGTCGACCAGGCCGATGTCGAGGCTGCGGGTGCGCTGTTCGAACTGGTTGGGTTCCACCAGCAGCACGGCCTGGTGCACGGCGCCGGCGCCGGCGCGTCCGACCGCGGCCTCCAGCTGGCCCATGAAGTACTTCCGGTTGAACAGCATGGTGTTCGGGTCGCGGTCCTTCAGTTCGCGCAGCTGCTCGCTGAGCTGGCTGTCGGCCAGTTGCGGGCGCGCCACCAGCTGCAGGCACAGCTCGCCGTCGTAGCTGGCCGGCATCATCTCGAATTCGACTTCGGCCGCCTGGCCGTCGGCCGGGTGGATGTCGACGCGGATCGAAGGCGGGCATTGCCGGGTCTTGGCGAAATCCTTGATGATCTGCTTGAACGCGGCCTGCTGGCCGGCGTCGATCAGGTCGAGGATCGGCATGCCCTCGAGCTCGTCGAAGCTGTCGTAGCCGAACATCTGCAGATAGGACTCGTTGGCGCGGATGTGCATGCCGTCGTGGATGTAGGCGATCGGGTCGCGCGAGGACTCGATCAGCGCGTCGCAGCGCCGCTCGGATTCGCGCAGGTCGGCCTCGAAGTGGCGTACCGAACGGCGGTTGAGCAGGGCCTGGAACTGCCGGCGGATGATGTGCCGGATGTGCGCCGGCTCGCCGCGGATGACCGCGTCGGCGGCGCCCTTGCCGAGCGCGTCCAGCACCGCTTCGTCGCTCAGGTGTTCGAGCACGGCGATCACCGGGATGTCCTTGCCCTGGCGCTTGATGCGCTCCACCACCTGCTCCAGGGGCAGCACCGGGTTGGCGGCGACCAGCACGATGTCGGTCCGGCTGTTGCCGATGATGTCGTCGAACTGCGTGTCGTCCTCGGCCCGCTCCGGGCGCACGGCGATGCCGCCGTTGCGGATATGGCTGATCATGAACTCGGCCTGCTCCAGCTGGACTTCCACGATCAGCAGGCGCAGCGCCTGTTCGAGTTTCGACATGGGGGAGACTTCCGTTTTCTCTGCTATCGGTAACAATAGCAAAAAACCGGCGCAGGCGCCTACGCCATCGGGGTTTTATGCGGTTCGCCGGGGATTTCGCGCACCAGTTTCGGCACCAGATAGCCGGGCAGGCGCCGCATCAGCTCGCGGTGCATGGCCAGCGCACGGGCGTCTTCGACCGCGAAATGCGCCGCGCCCTGGACCCGGTCCAGCTGGTGCAGGTAATAGGGCAGCACGCCGCATTCGAACAGGCGTTCCGACAGCGCGCACAGCGCATCGGGATCGTCGTTGACGCCGGCCAGCAGCACCGACTGGTTGAGCAGCGTGCAGCCGGCCGCGCGCAGACGCGCCATGGCGGCGGCCACGTCCGCACACAGCTCCTGGCCGTGGTTGGCGTGCACCACCACCGTGACCGGCCAGGGCAGGGACGCCAGCCAGTCCGTCAGTTCCGCATCGACCCGCTCCGGCAGCACGACCGGCAGCCGGCTGTGGATGCGCAGGCGGCGCAGGTGCGGGATGCCGGCCAGGGCGTCGGTCAGCGCCTTGAGTTTGACGGTCGACAGCGACAGCGGGTCGCCGCCGGACAGCAGGACCTCGTGAATCGAATCGTCCTGCGCCAGATAATCGACGGCGGCCTGCCATTGGCCGGCCGCGGCGGTTTCCTCGCCGTACGGGAAGTGGCGGCGGAAGCAGTAACGGCAGTTGATGGCGCAGGCGCCGGTGGCCACCAGCAGGGCCCGGCCGCGGTATTTGTGCAGGATGCCGGGGCCGCCGCGCGCGGCCAGGTCGCCGACCGCATCGATGCCGTAGCCCGGGGTCTCCAGCTCCTCGTCGCGCAGGGGCAGCACTTGCCGCAGCAGCGGGTCGTCGAGGTCGCCGTGGCGCATCTTGGCGGCGAAGCCGCGCGGTACCCGGAACGCGAAATCGGCGCGGGCGCGCGCCGACAGACGGCCGATTTCCCCCGACAGCCCCAGCAGCCGGAGCAGTTCGGCGGGGTCGCGCAGGCTGTCGCGCCACAGGCGCTGCCAGTCCGGCATTTGAGGGGAGAGGGGTTTGGCGGTTATCATAGACGGCTAGGGCGGCCATCCGGCCGCGTCAATCAACGGACTATTGTACCCCGCCGCTCCAGGCGGGGGAATTCGGGAGCGAAAGTATGGCCAGCTATGGCATGAACGATGTGAAGAACGGCATGAAGATCCTGGTCAACAACGAACCGTGCGTCATCACCGAAACCGAATACGTGAAGCCGGGCAAGGGCCAGGCCTTCACCCGCATGAAGTTCCGCTTCATCAAGTCCGGCCGCATCCAGGAAATCACCATGAAGGCGACCGACAGCGTGGAAGCCGCCGACGTGATGGATACCGACATGCAGTTCCTGTACAGCGACGGCGAATACTGGCACTTCATGCAGCAGGAGACCTTCGAGCAGGTTCAGGCCGACAAGAACGCCATGGGCGACGCCTGGAAGTGGCTGAAGGGCGAAGAGGATTGCGTGGTCACCCTGTTCAACGGCCAGCCGATCGCGGTGACCCCGCCGAACTTCGTCGAACTGAAGATCGTCGAGACCGATCCGGGCCTGCGCGGCGACACCTCCGGCGGCGGCGGCAAGCCGGCCAAGCTGGAAACCGGCGCCACCGTGCGCGTGCCGCTGTTCGTCGGCCAAGAGGAAATCATCAAGGTCGACACCCGCTCCGGCGAATACGTCAGCCGGGTCAAGTAAGCCATGGCCGGCGCCGCGCAGGCCTGCGATCTGCTGATCGAAGCCGGTTGGGTGATTCCGGTCCAGCCGGCCGGCGCGGTGCAGGAAGGCCATGCCGTGGCGGTCAGCGCCGGGCGCATCGTGGCTGTGCTGCCGATCGCCGAGGCGCGCGTGCGCTTCGCCCCGGCCGAGACCGTCAGCCGCCCGGACGCCGTGCTGCTGCCCGGCCTGGTCAACGCCCACTGCCACAACCCGATGACGCTGCTGCGCGGCGTCGCCGACGACCTGGCGCTGATGCCCTGGCTCAACGAGCACATCTGGCCGATCGAGCGCGCGGTGATGGCGCCGGACTTCATCGCCGACGGCGTGGAGCTGGCGGTGGCCGAGATGCTGCGCGGCGGCACCACCTGCTGCAACGAGAACTACTTCTTCCCCGATGCCCTGGCGCGCACCTACCGGCGACTGGGCTTCCGTGCCGCGGTCAGCATTCCGGTGATCGATTTCCCCTCGGCCTGGGCCGCGAGCCAGGACGAGTACTTCGACAAGGGTTTGGCCGTGCATGACGCCTACCGCAGCGATCCGCTGCTGAGCTTCAGCATGACCCCGCACGCGCCGTACACGGTGAACGACGCCGGCTTCGAGCGCATCCGCCGCTACGCCGAGCAGCTCGACCTGCCGGTGCACTGCCACGTGCACGAGACCGCGCAGGAAACCGCCGATTCGCTGGCGCAGTACGGGCAGCGGCCGCTGGCGCGGCTCGACCGCCTGGGCTTGGTGAACGAGCGCCTGACCGCCGTGCACATGACCCAGCTGGAGCCGGCGGAGATCGCCCTGTGCGCCGAGCGCGGCGTGTCGGTGGTGCATTGCCCGCAATCCAACCTGAAGCTGGCCTCGGGTTTCTGCCCGACCGGCGATCTGCTGGCCGCCGGCGTCAACGTCGCCATCGGCACCGACGGCTGCGCCAGCAACAACGACCTCGACATGTTCGACGAGCTGCGCACCGCCGCGCTGCTGGCCAAGGCGGTGTCGCGCGACGCCACCGTGTTCAATGCCGGCCAGGCGCTGCATGCCGCGACCTTGGGCGGCGCGCGCGCGATGGGCCTGGAATCCGAAATCGGCTCGATCGAGGCCGGCAAGCAGGCCGATCTGATCACCGTCGAGCTGTCGGCGCTGGAAGCCTTGCCGCTGTACGACGCGGTGTCGCAACTGGTCTACGCCGGCGCCCGCCACTGGGTGCGCGACGCCTGGATCGCCGGCAACGCCAAATTGCGCGACCGTCAGCTCGTCGACATCGACAGCGAACGCCTGGCCGCCAACGCCCGCCGCTGGCAACACACCATCCGACAGATACCGCGCGCATGAATCCCAACGTCAATCCCCAGGAAATCGCCAAGTTCGGCGCGCTCGCCAGCCGTTGGTGGGATCCGAACGGCCCGCAACGGCCCTTGCACGAACTGAATCCGGCCCGCTTGGATTACGTCTGTCGGCACCGCGCCCTGCGCGGCCTGCGCGTGCTGGACGTCGGCTGCGGCGCCGGCCTGCTGAGCGAAGCCATGGCCGGCGAGGGCGCCCGGGTCACCGGCATCGACCTGTCGCCGGAGCTGATCGACGTGGCGCAGCTGCACCTGCTGGAATCCGGCCGTCAGGCCGAGTACCGCGTGGTGTCCGCCGAAGACCTGGCCGCCGAACGCCCGGGCGGCTTCGATGTGGTCACCTGCATGGAAATGCTGGAGCACGTGCCCGATCCGGCTTCCGTGCTGCGCGCCTGTTTCGCCTTGTTGGCGCCCGGCGGCACGCTGCTGCTGTCCACCCTGAACCGCACGCCGGCCGCCTTCGCGCTGGCCATCGTCGGCGCCGAGTACGTGGCGCGGCTGCTGCCCAAGGGCACGCACGATTACCGCAGCTTCATCAAGCCCTCGGAGATGGCGGCGGCGCTGCGCGCGGCCGGCTTCGAGCTGCGCGACGTCAGCGGCCTGTCCTACAACCCGATCACCCGGCGCGCCGCGATCACCGGCAATGCCGCGGTCAATTACCTGATGGCGGCCGAAAAACCGCATGTCTGAGGCCATCACCCCGTTGGTGTTGTTCGATCTGGACGGCACCCTGCTCGACAGCGCGCGCGACCTGCATGCCGCGATGGATGCCCTGTTGGCCGCGAAATCCGAACCGCCGGTGGCCTTCGACGAATTCCGCCCGGTGGTGTCGAAAGGCGCGCGCGCCATGCTCAAGCAGAGCTTCAAGCAGGCCGACGACTCGGCGCGCGAGGCCCTGTTGCCGGAGTTCCTGGCCGAGTACGAGCGCCGCCTGGCCGAACACAGCCGGCTGTTCGACGGCGTCGCCGAGCTGCTCGAGCGCATCGAGGCGCTCGGCCCGCGCTGGGGCATCGTCACCAACAAGCCGTATTACCTGGCCGAGCCGCTGGTGCGCAAGCTCGGCTGGCAGTCGCGCAGCGCCATCCTGCTCGGCGGCGACAGTCTGCCGCGCAAGAAGCCCGAGCCCGACCAGCTGCTGCATGCCTGCGCGGCCCTGTCGGTGCCGCCGGCGCGCACGGTGTACGTCGGCGACGACGAGCGCGACGTGCAGGCCGCCAA
>CAZRXZ010000006.1:0-12831 GCA_964604095.1 uncultured Arenimonas sp.
TCAGCGAGATGCCGCTGCGGAACTCGGAGTTGGCGGCGGCGAAATACACCAGCGGAGTCGGCACGCAGCCCAGGTCGACGACCGCGACGCCGGTCGAGGCCAGGCCTTCGCGCAGACCCTCGGCGAGCGCCGGCGACGACAGCCGGCCGTCGTAGCCGACGTGGATGCCGGTCAGGCCCTTCTCCACCAGCACGGTACCGACCGCCTCGCCGATCAGGCGCGCGATGCCCGGATCCAGATTGGTGCCGACCACGCCGCGGATGTCGTAGGCGCGGAAAATCGAGCGTTCCAACGGCACCTTCGGGCGCACGGCCTCCTTGATGTTGAACACCGGGCGTTCGGCGGCCAGCTTCTGGGCCAGCATGCCCTTCTGCCGCATCTCCTCCAGGGTCAGCGTGGCGTCGCCGCCGGCGGACTCGTCCTGACCGAACGCGGCGACGTTGCGGCGGCGCTCCAGCAGCGCAGGCGCGAACCAGCACACGGCGGCGGCCAGCGCGAACAGCACGGCCAAGGCCAGCTCGCCGAAACCGCCGACGCCGAACAGCCCCTTGTCGGCCAGCGGCACCGAGGCCACTACGCGCCACGGGGTCTTGCCGATCTTGCTGGCGTTGAGTTCGGCGGTCGAGGCCAAGGCCGCGTCGCCGCGGGTCAGCACATCGTATTGCCCTTGGCGCAAAGCCAGGAAGCGGGCGCCTTGCTGCGGATGGCCGAAGCTGGCATCCAGCTCGGTCAGCGGCAGCTGCACATACACCAGGCGCGCCTGCGCGCCGCTGCCGACCGCCGCGGCCAGCGCGAGCTTGGCGCCGCCACCGGCCTTGACCACCCGCATCGCGACCTGTTCGTCGTTGAGCGCCGCTTCCAGTAGACCGAGCTTGCCGGCGCCGAAGGCGCCGATGTCGGCATAGGCGTGCGCCAGATCAGGGCTGTACACATCGACCGTCTCGGCGCGCTTGAAGGCGTCGCGGAAACGCAGGGTGACCGCCGCGCCGTCGCCGGCGGCGAGTTGGGGCTCGGCCTGCTTGCGCGCGGCCTGCATGCGGCCGACCAGACCGCCGCTGTGCGCGCTGACCGCGGCCACCGCCGCGTCGCGGGCGGCCAGGATGTCGCGCTCGGCCTTGTTCTGGCCGTACACATCGACGCCGCGATAGGCGAACCAGACGGCGAAGGCGGCCAGGATCGCCATGGCCGTCGGCCACGGATTGCGCTGGACCCACTGGCGCAGGCGGTCGACGGGGGATTGCTTGCTGGACATGTTCAACGGACTCCGGTGTGGCCGAAGCCGCCCGTTCCGCGGGCGCTTTCGGCGAAGGATTCGACATGGCGGAAACGCGCGCGCACCACCGGCATGAACACCAGTTGCGCGATGCGGTCGCCGGGTTGGACGGTCTGCGGCTGGCTGCCGCGGTTCCACAGGCTCACCATCAGCGGGCCTTGGTAATCGGCGTCGATCAGGCCGACGCCGTTGCCGAGCACCAGGCCCTGCTTGTGGCCCAGGCCCGAGCGCGGCAGGATGTGCGCGCACAGGCCCGGATCGCCGATGTGGATGGCCATGCCGGTGGCGATCAATTGCGCCTCGCCGGGCTGCAGGGTCAGCGGCGCGTCCAGCATCGCGCGCAGGTCCATGCCGGCGGCGTGCGCGGTGGCGTAGTCCGGCAGCGGATAATCCGCGCCCAGGCGCTCATCGAGGATGCGTAATTCCACGTCGGTCATGCGTCGTTCGTCCCTAGGGCGTGAATGCGTTGCAGCAGGATGCGCGCCACCTCGGCCTTCGGCGCCGGCCCGATGTCGCTGCGGCCGTCGCGGGTGAACAGCGCCAGGGCGTTGCTGCCGCTCTCGAAACCCAGGCCGGCGGCGGACACGTCGTTGGCGGCGATGGCGTCGAGGTTCTTGTCGCGCAGCTTGCGCAGCGCGTACTCGTCCAGACGCTCGGTTTCGGCCGCGAAGCCGATGACCCGCCGCGGCCGCCGCGGATGCGCGGACACCTGCGCCAGGATGTCGTCGGTGCGCTCCAGCGCCAGCTGCAGCGGGCCGTCGGTTTTCTTGATCTTCTGCGCGTTGGCCTGCGCCGGGCGGTAATCGGCGACGGCCGCGGCGGCGATGAAGGTGTCCACGCCGTCCAGGTTGGCCATCACCGCCGCCTGCATCTGGGCCGCGCTGCGCACATCGACGCGGCGCACGCCCGGCGGCGTGTCCAGCGTCACCGGACCGGCGACCAGGATGACCTCGGCGCCCTGTTCGGCGGCGGCCTGCGCCACGGCGAAGCCCATCCTGCCGGAACTGCGGTTGCCGATGAAGCGCACCGGATCGACGTCTTCGAACGTGGGCCCGGCGGTGACCAGCACGTGTCGGCCGCGCCACGCCCCGGCCGACGGACGGATCGCCTGCAGCAATTCCTCCGGCTCCAGCATCCGGCCTTCGCCGGTTTCGCCGCAGGCCTGCTCGCCGCTGGCCGGGCCGAGCAGGTGCAGTCCGCGGGCGCGCAACACGGCGACATTGGCCTGCGTGGCGGGATTGGCCCACATGGCGCGGTTCATGGCCGGCGCCAGCGCGATCGGCGCCTCGGTGGCCAGGCACAGGGTGCTCAGCAGGTCGTCGGCATGGCCGCCGGCCAAACGGGCCAGGAACCCGGCGCTGGCCGGCGCCACCAGCACCCGTGTGGCCCAGCGCGCCAGTTCGATGTGGCTCATGGCGGCCTCGGCGGCCTCGTCCCACAGGCTGCTGCGCACCGGATGGCCGGACAGCGCCTGCAGGGTGGTCGGGGTCACGAAGCGTTCCGCCGATGCGGTCATCACCACGCGCACGTCGGCGCCCGCCTTCTTCAGGCGGCGCACGAGATCGGCGCATTTATAGGCCGCGATGCCGCCGGTGATGCCCAAAAGGACGCGTTCGCCGTTCAATTCCCCACCCGGATTATTCTGATATGGCGTTGCGCATTAGCTTAACCGAAAAGCCTCGGAATCCGACAGCGCGGCCGAAAATCCGGGCCTACGCTGGAGCCATGAACAGCTCTCCGGCCAAACCCTGGATATCGGCCCAGAACAAGGCGCTCGAACGCGGCGTCAAATCGCTCAGCCAGCCCGAACTGCTGGCGCTGATCGGCGCGCCCTTGCCGCCGCCGCGGCAGTGGCCGGCCGGGCTGGCGATGGACGACCTGCGTACGCTGAAACTGGGCTCGATCGGCGAATTCAGCCAGCACTACGGCATCGGCATCGGCCTGGCCTGCAAGCTGGCGGCCAGCCTGGAACTGGGCACCCGCTACTGGGGCCGGGCGCCGGAGCGCGGCCAGGCCCTGACCGACCCGCAACAGGTGCGCCAGTGGCTGCGCACCGAACTGCGCGACCGTCCGCGGGAGGTGTTCGCCTGCGCCTTCCTGGACGCCCGGCACCGCCTGCTGCGCTACGAGGAGCTGTTCGAAGGCGGCCTGGACGGCGCCGAAGTGCATCCGCGGGTGATCCTGCAGCACGCCCTGCGCCATCAGGCCGCGGCCGTGCTGTTGATCCACAACCACCCCAGCGGGCACCCGGAACCCAGCGCCGCCGACCATGCCCTGACCCTGCGCCTGAAGCAGGCCCTGGCCCTGCTCGACATCCGCGTGCTCGACCACTTCATCGTGGCCGGCAACCAGCTCACCTCCTTCGCTGAACGCGGCTGGCTGTAACGCCCGCCCCATGGGCGGTTCGCGCTACAATATCAACCCCTTATACGCGAACCCCGCCCGTGAAAGCCCATCTCCGTGAACTGGTGGCGCAAGCCCTGTTGGACCTGCGCCGCGAAGGCAAGATCCCCGCCGACCTGGAACTGCCCGAATTCGCCATCGAACGCACCAAGTCGCGCGAGCACGGCGACTACGCGACCAACGTGGCGATGCTGCTGGCCAAGCGCGTCGGCATGAACCCGATGGCGCTGGCCGAAACCCTGGTCGCGGCCATGGGCGGCAACGACGAATCGCGCCATGTCGAGAAGGTGGCGGTGGCCAAGCCCGGCTTCATCAACTTCACCGTATCGCGCCGCTGCCTGCTGTCCACCGTGCGGCGGGTGTTCGAGGCCGGCGCCGACTACGGCCGCCAGCCCGCCGACTCGCGCGAATCGGTCACCGTCGAGTTCGTGTCGGCCAACCCGAACGGCCCGCTGCACGTGGGCCACGGCCGCGGCGCCGCCTACGGCGCCACGCTCGCCAACCTGCTGGAGGCCGCCGGCCACACCGTGCAGCGCGAATACTACGTCAACGACGCCGGCCGGCAGATGGACATCCTCGCGGTCAGCGTCTGGCTGCGCTACCACGAGCTGTGCGGCGTGGCCGTGCGCTTCCCGGACAACGGCTACAAGGGCGACTACGTGGTCGACATCGCGCGCGCGCTGCGCGCGGCCGAAGGCGACCGCCTGCGCTTCTCCGCGCTGGAGCTGTTCGACGGCGTGCCGGCCGACGAAGGCCAGGGCGGCGACAAGGAGAAGCACGTCGACGCGCTGATCGCCAACGCCCGCCGCCTGTTGGGCGACGCCGATTACCGCAAGGTGTTCAACGCCGGCCTGGAATTCTGCCTGACCGACATCCGGGGCGACCTGCACGGCTTCGGCGTGGACCACGACAATTTCTTCTCGGAGCGTTCGCTGGCCACCGACGGCTACGTGCAACGCGCCATCGACACCCTGCGCGGCAACGGCCACCTGTACGAACAGGACGGCGCGCTGTGGTTCCGCGCCACCGACTTCGGCGACGACAAGGACCGCGTGGTGGTGCGCGACAACGGCGTCTCGACCTACTTCGCCTCCGACCTCGGCTATCTGCTGTCGAAGTTCGAGCGCGGCTTCGAGCGCGCCCTGTACGTGTTCGGCGCCGACCACCACGGCTACATCGTGCGCCTGAAGGCGGCCGCCAAGGGCCTGGGCCTGGACGAATCGAAGATCGAGATCCAGCTGGTGCAGTTCGCCATCCTGTACCGCGGCGGCGAACGCGTGCAGATGTCGACCCGCGCCGGCAGCTTCGTGACCCTGCGCGAGCTGCGCGAGGACGTCGGCAACGACGCCGCGCGCTTCTTCTACGTGATGCGCAGCAACGACCAGCACCTGGACTTCGACCTGGACCTGGCCAAGAGCCACTCCAAGGAAAACCCGGTGTACTACATCCAGTACGCCATCACCCGCGCCGCCGGCCTGTTCCGCAAGCTCAAGGAAAAAGGCTGGAGCTACAACGACAGCGCCGCGGTGGCCAACCGCGAGCGCATGGACAGCGACGCCGAGATCGTGCTGCTGGGCGAACTGATGCGCCTGCCGGAGATGGTCGAGTCGGCCGCCGCCAACCGCGGCCCGCAGATCCTGGCCAACTACCTGCGCGAAACCGCCAACGCCTTCCATTCGTTCTACGAGAACTGCGACATCCTCAGCGACGACGAAGACGTGCGCAACGCCCGCCTGGGCCTGTGCAAGGCGACCTCGCAGGTGCTGTCCAACGGCCTGGCGCTGCTGGGCGTGTCCGCCCCGGAGCGCATGTAAATGGCGCGTAAGGCGCAGGCGCGCCGGCAAGGCGGCAACCGCGGCACGCCGGCCTGGGCCTGGCTGCTGGTCGGCCTGTTCGCCGGCGCGCTCGGCTATTTCGGCTACCAGCAATACCGCGAACTGACCGCTCCGGCGCCGACCGAGGTGCCGGTGCCGGATACCGGCGCCAAACCGGCCAAGGCCGATGCCGAGCCGGCCGTGGAGCCGCCGGCCAGCGGCGTCGACGACGGCGTGCTCGACACCGACTACAGCTTCTATGACGTGCTGCCGGCCGATGAAGCCGGTGCCGTGGCCGACGCCCCGGCGGAGGAAAAGCCCGGGGAAGCCGCCGGCGCCAAGGCCGAAACCAAGCCGGAAGCCAAACCCAAGAGCACGGCCGAGGCGGCGAACGCGCCGGCCGACACCGCGCGCTACCTGCTGCAGGCCGGCGCCTTCGAGCGCGCGGCCGATGCCGAAGACCTGAAGGCGCGCATCGCCTTGGCCGGCGAAGCGGCACGGGTGGAAACGGCCGAGGTGAACGGCAAGACCCTGCACCGCGTGCGCTTGGGGCCGTATGCCGGCGAGAAGGCGGCGGCCGCCGCCAAGCGCGCCCTGGCCGACCAGGGCATCGCCACCGTCAGCGTCAAACTGCCGTAATCAGCGCTTGAGCAGGATCAGCGCCGAGGTGTCGTCCTCGCCGCGGCCCTGCGCCACCAGTTCGGCGTAATCGGCGAGCGACTGCTCGACCACGCTATAGCGCTTGCCCAGCGCCTCGGCCATGGCCTGCACGATGTGCAGGTCCTTCAGCAGCAAGGCCGATTTGAAGCCGGGCGTGAAGCGGTCGGCCATCATGGTGGCGCCGCGTTTGTCGAGGAACCAGTTGCCGGCGGCGCCGGCCGCCAGGGTCGGCACCAGCGATTCCGGCTTCAGGCCCAGGGCCTCGCCGAAGGCCAGGCCCTCGCACACCGCCTGCGCGATGCCGGCCACCAGCACTTGATTGACCGCCTTGGTGGCCTGGCCGGCGCCGGTCGGGCCCATGTGGGTGACGCGCAGCGCGTACGCCGACAGCAGATCCTGCGCGCGCGCCAACACCCCGGCGTCGCCGCCGACCATCACCGACAGCTTGCCGTTGCGCGCGCCTTCGACGCCGCCGGACACCGGCGCGTCGAGGAAGTCGATGCCCTTGCCGGCCAGCCGGCGTGCGGCCTCGATGGCGGTATCGCGCGACACCGTGGAGTGGTCCAGCACCAGCGTGCCCGGCGCCAGCACGGCGGCCAGCGCGTCCACGCACTGCAGCACGTCGGAATCGTTGGAGACGCACAGCACCACGGCGTCGCACTCGGCGAAATCGGCCGGGTCGCGCGCGGCGCGCACGCCCAGTTCGGCCGCCGATGCCTCGGCCTTGGCCAGCGTGCGGTTGCCGACCGCGGCGAGCAGGCCCTTGGCCTGCAGATGGCCGGCCATCGGCGCGCCCATGGCGCCCAGACCGATGAAGCCGACGCGGGAAATGGCGTGCATATCAGGCTCCGTGCAGGGTTTCTTCGAGATAGGTGTAACCGGTCAGGCCGGATTCCAGCGCCGCCAGCGCGGCATCGGACGCGGCCGCGTCCAAGCCGGCGTGTTCGACCAGATGCCGGTAGCGCGCGCGCAGTTCGTCCAGCCGGTAGCCGACGTAATCGAGCATGACGTCGGTGCTGTCGCCCTTGCGCTGGCGTTCGATGCGGTAGCCGCCGAGCGCGTCCAGGCTGACGTTGGCGGTGTCGGTGTCGCCGAACAGGTTGTGGATGTCGCCCAAGGTCTCCTGGTAGGCGCCGACCATGAACACGCCGAGCCGGTAGCTCTCGCCGGTTTTCGGCGCGTGCAGCGGCAGCGAATGGCCCAAGGTCTGCGACTGCACGTAGGTGTCGACGCGGCCGTCGGAATCGCAGGTCAAATCGGCGATCACGCCATGGCGCTCCGGGCGTTCGTCCAGGCGCGCGAGCGGCATGATCGGGAACACCTGGTCGATGGCCCAGACGTCGGGAATCGACTCGAACACCGAGAAGTTCACGAAATACTTGTCGACCAGGCGCTCGTCGAGTTCGTCCAGCACCTCGCGGTGGGATTTGTCGTCCGGATTCAGCTGGCGGCGCACGGCATGCGCGATGGCGTAGAACAGGTCGTCGAGCAGGGCGCGGTCGTCGAGCCCGAGCTGGCCGTGCGCGAACAGCGCCTGGCCTTCGGCGAGGTAATGCTGGGCCTCGAGATAGACCTCCAGCGCGGTGCGGCGGTCGATGCTGCGCACCAGGTCGCGCAGGTGCTTGATCACCAGCGGTTCGCCCGCGCGCGCCTCCGGCACCGCGCCGTCGGGCGCGCGCTCGACCTCGGAGACGTTGACCGCCATCATCGCGTGGTGCGCGGTCATCGCCCGGCCGGCTTCGGTGATCATGCGCGGCTCGGGCAGGCCGTGCTCGGCGCAGGCCTCCTGCAAGGGCTGCACCAGGGTCTGCGCGAACTGCTCGAGCCGGTAATTGACCGAGCAGGCGCCGCGCGAGCGGGTGCCTTCGTAATCGACGCCCAGGCCGCCGCCGGAATCCATGAAGCGGATCAGGCAGCCGGCCTTGCTCAGCTCGACGAAATAGCGCACCGCCTCGCGCATGCCGGCGGCGATGTCGCGCAGGTTGGAGATCTGCGAGCCCATGTGGAAATGCAGCAGCTGCAGGCAGTCGAGCTGGCCGGCGGCGCGCAGGCGCTCGACCAGATCCAGCACCTGGCGCGGCGACAGCCCGAACTTGGCCTTGTCGCCGCCGGAATTCTGCCACTTGCCGGCGCCCAGGGTGGACAGCCGCAGGCGCACGCCGATGCCGGGCGCGACGCCGAGCTTGGCCGCCTCCTGCAGGATCAGGTCGAGCTCGGAGGGCTTTTCGACCACGATGGTGGTGTCGAAGCCCAGGCGCTTGCCGAGCAGGGCCAGGTGGATGAACTCGCGGTCCTTGTAGCCGTTGCAGACGATCACGCTGCCGGGCTTGGCCAGCGCCAGCACCGCCATCAGCTCGGGCTTGGAGCCGGCTTCCAGGCCGAACTGCTCGTTGCCGGCCGCGGCCAGCACGCCGGCCACGCCGAAATGCTGGTTGACCTTGATCGGATAGACCGCGGTATAGCCGCCTTTGTAGCCCAGATGGCCCATGGCGGCGTTGAACGCGCGCTGCATGGCCTGCAGGCGGTGCGGCAGGATGTCGGCGAAACGCAGCAGCAGCGGCAGCTTCAGGCCGTCGCGCGTGGCCTGCTCGAGCAGCTCGGGAATCGGCAGACGCGGACCCTCCGGCCCCAGCGGCTGGGCACAGACCCGGCCGGCGGCATCCACGTCGAAATAGCCTTCCGACCAGAACGGCAGGGAATACAGCTGTTTGGCGTCGTCGACCGACCAGGCGCTCATGGGCAGGGATCCTCGTTCAGGGACGCGTATTGTACCCCCCCTACCCGTTATCGGATACAATTGCGCCTCATTTTTCAAGCCCCTGCGCCCGAGGAGACGCCATGTCCGACACCCCCTGGTTCTACGAGAATTTCGAGCACACCGGCTCGGCCATCGGATTCCGCATCGTGCGCAAGCTGGACGAGGTGCAGTCGCCGTTCCAGAAGATCGAGATCTTCGAGACCACCGACTTCGGCAACCTGATGGTGATCGACGGCGCGATGATGGTGACCACGCGCGAGAACTTCTTCTACCACGAGATGATGTCGCACGCCGCCATCTACACCCACGCCGCGCCCAAGGACATCGCCATCATCGGCGGCGGCGACTGCGGCACCCTGCGCGAATGCCTGAAGCACGCCGACGTGGCCAGCGTGGTGCAGTGCGACATCGACGAGCAGGTCACGCGCATGGCCGAGAAGTACTTCCCGGAACTGTGCGAAAGCAACGCCGACCCGCGCGCGACCGTGATGTTCGACGACGGCATCGCCTTCATGCGCGACGCCGCGCCGGAAAGCCTGGACATCATCATCGTCGATTCGACCGACCCGGTCGGTCCGGCCGAAGGCCTGTTCAACCGCGCCTTCTACGAGAACTGCTTCAAGGCCCTGCGCCCGGACGGCCTGCTGGTGCAGCAGAGCGAATCGCCGCTGGCGCTGATGCACCTGATCCAGGACATGGTCGGCGCGATGGGCGACGCCGGCTTCCGGAGCTTCCGCACCCTGCCGTTCCCGCAGCCCTGCTACCCGACCGGCTGGTGGAGCTGCACCATCGCCGGCAAGCAGGCGCGCGACCTGGCCGGCTTCCGCCTGCAGGACGCCGCCGCCAAGCCGTTCCGCACCGAGTACTACAACGCCGGCGTGCACGTGGCGGCGCTGGCGCAGCCCGAGTTCATGAAGCGCGCGCTGAAGCAGACCCCGTAAACGGCATAAAAAAAGCCCCGGTGGCGGGGGTTCGCCAGCGGGGCTCAAGGGGTAAGGAAGGGGGCCGGGGAAAGCCGCACTTCCTCGGATCTCTCAGGGGATGGAGATGATCCTGTGTAGGCGTTGCGCCTACGGGATTAGTTAATCACGCAGGCGGTTAACAAACGGTGAACGGGGGCGCGGCTTTACGCATTCTTCACAAAACCGTCATGGCCGGATGCGCAATCAGTGCGCCTCGTCCCAGTTTGCGCCCACGCCCGACTCCACCAGCAGCGGCACCTTCAGCGCCGCCGCGGCCTCCATGCGCGCCTTGACCTCGGCCAACAGCTCGGGCACGAAACCGGCATCGGCCTCGAACACCAGTTCGTCGTGCACCTGCATCAGCATCAGTGCGCGGCCGCGGTGGCCGGCAATCCAGCCGGCGACGTCGATCATCGCGCGCTTGATGATGTCGGCCGCGGTGCCCTGCATCGGCGCGTTGATGGCCGCGCGCTCGGCGCCGGCGCGTTGCGCGGCGTTGCGGCCGTTGATCTCGTTGAGATACAGGCGCCGGCCGAACACGGTCTCGACATAGCCGACGGCCTTGGCCTGCTGCCGGGTGTCGTCCATGTACGCGCGCACGCCCGGATAGCGGCTGAAGTACAGGCTGATGTACTCGGCCGCCTCGTTGCGGCCGATGCCGAGCTGGCGCGCCAGCCCGAACGCGCTCATGCCGTACATCAGGCCGAAGTTGATGGCCTTGGCGGCGCGGCGCTGCTCGCCGGTGACGGTGTCCGGGGTGGCGCCGAACACCTCGGCCGCGGTCGCGCGGTGCACGTCCTGGCCGGAGCCGAACGCGGCCAGCAGGCCGGCGTCGCCGGACAGATGCGCCATGATGCGCAGTTCGATCTGCGAGTAGTCGAACGACACGATGCGGCGCCCGGGCGGCGCGATGAAGGCCTGGCGGATCTTGCGGCCGTCTTCGGTGCGCACCGGGATGTTCTGCAGGTTCGGGTCCGACGAACTCAGCCGGCCGGTGGCGGCGCCGGCCTGGTGGTAGCTGGTGTGCACGCGGCCGGTGCGCGGATTGACCATCTGCGGCAGCTTGTCGGTGTAGGTGCTGCGCAGCTTGGCCAGGCCGCGGTGCTCCAGGATCAGGCGCGGCAGCTCGTGGTCGTCGGCGATCGCCGCCAGCGCCTCTTCGTTGGTCGAGGGCGCGCCGGTCGGCGTCTTCAGCTTGGCGGTCAGGCCCAGTTCCTCGAACAGCAACGCGCCCAGCTGCTTGGGCGAATCCAGGTTGAAGTGGCGGCCGGCCAGTTCGTACGCCCGGCCCTGCAGCTGCAGCATGCGCGCCGAGAGATCCGCGCTCTGCCGCTGCAGCAGCGCGGCGTCGATCAGCACGCCGTTGTCCTCGATGTCGCACAGCACCTGCACCAGCGGCATTTCCAGCTCGCGGTACAGGGCCGCCAGCGCCGGTTCGGCGGCCAGCTGCGGCGCGAAATGCCGCTGCAGGCGCAGGGTGATGTCGGCGTCCTCGGCGGCGTAACGCGTGGCGTCGTCGATGGCCACCTGCGAGAACGGGATCTGCTTGGCGCCCTTGCCGGCCACGTCTTCGTAGGCCACGGTGCGGTAGCCCAGATAGTTGAGCGCCATCGAATCCATGTCGTGGCGGGCGCGGCCGGCGTTGAGCACGAACGAGGCCAGCAGGGTGTCCTCGGCCAGGCCGCGCACGGCGATGCCGGCGCGTTGCAGCACATGCAGGTCGTACTTGCCGTTCTGCGCGCATTTGCGCTTGTCCGGGTCGGTCAGCAGCGGCGCCAGCTTGGCCAGCACCGCCTCGGCCGGCAGCTGCGCCGGCGCGCCCGGATAATCGTGCGCCAGCGGCACGTACCAGGCCTGCTCCGGCCGCACCGCGAAACTCAGGCCGACCAGATTGGCCTGCAAGGCGTCGAGCGAATCGGTTTCGGTGTCGAAGCAGACCAATTCGGCGGCCTGCAGTTCGGCCAGCATCGCCTCGAACGCCGGCCAATCGAGTACGGCTTCGTACACGCCCGGCCGCGCCTCCGGCATCGGTTCAGCCGACTTCTGCGCCGCGGGCGCGGAAACGGCCGGCGCCGACGCGCCGCCCTGCAGCTCCTTCAGCGCCTGCTTGAAGCCGAAGCGGGCATACAGCGCGGCCAGGTCGTCGGCGTGCGGCGGCAGCTGCAACAGCTGCGTGTAGTCCTTGTCGAGCGCGACATCGGTCTTGATGGTGACCAGGGTGCGGTTCAGCGGCAGGATCGGCAGCGCCGCGCGCAGGTTCTCGCCGATCTTGCCGGAGATCCTGTCGGCGTGGGCGATCACGTTGTCGAGCGTGCCGTATTCGGCCAGCCACTTGGCCGCGGTCTTCGGCCCGCACTTCTCCACGCCCTTGACGTTGTCGACCGTATCGCCCATCAGCGCCAGGTAATCGACGATCTGGTCCGGGCGCACGCCGAACTTCTCCGGCACGCGCGCGGCATCGGTGACGCTGCCGGTCATGGTGTTGGTCAGCCGGATATGCGGGCCGACCAGCTGCGCGAAGTCCTTGTCGCCGGTGGAGATCACCACGTCGACGCCGTCTTTCGCGGCCTGCACGGCATAGGTGCCGATCACGTCGTCGGCCTCCACGCCCGACACCCGCACCACCGGCAGGCCGAGCGCCTGCACGATCGCCATCATCGGCTCCACCTGCGCGCGCAGCTCGTCCGGCATGGCGGCGCGGTTGGCCTTGTACTCGGGGTAGAGTTCGTCGCGGAAGGTCGGCCCGGGCGCGTCCAGCACGAACGCGATGTACTCGGCGCCCTCCTTCAGGCTGCTTTTCAGCATGTTGACGATGCCGAACAGCGCGCCGGTCGGCGTGCCGTCGGCGGCGGTCAGCGGCGGCAGCGCGTGGAAGGCGCGGTACAGGTAGGAGGAGCCGTCGATCAGGACGAGTTTGGGCATGGCGGACGGCCTCGGGGAAATGGGTTTATTGTATGCCAA
>CAZRXZ010000007.1:0-12426 GCA_964604095.1 uncultured Arenimonas sp.
CTGTTCCTGGGCTTCATCTCGGCCGTGGCCTTCGCCACCATCCTCGCGGTGGTCGCCGGGCTCACGCTATCCGGGGCGTCGGCGGTCTCGCACGACCTGTACGCCAGCGTATTCCGGCGGGGGCGGGCCGACGAACGCGCCGAGCTGCGGGTGTCCAAACTCACCACCCTGGCGCTGGGCGCGGTCGCCATCGGGCTCGGCATCCTGTTCGAGCAGCAGAACATCGCGTTCATGGTCGGTCTGGCGTTCTCCATCGCCGCCAGCTGCAACTTCCCGGTGCTGTTCCTGAGCATGTACTGGAGCCGGTTGACCACGCGCGGCGCCTTGGTGGGCGGCGCGCTCGGCTTGGCCACCGCGGTGACGCTGATGGTGCTGGGGCCGACGGTCTGGGTGCAGGTGCTCGGCCACGCCGAGCCGGTGTTTCCGTACGAGTACCCGGCGCTGTTCTCGATGGCGGCGGCGTTCGCCGGCATCTGGCTGTTTTCGGTCACCGACCGGTCGGCCGGCGCCGATATGGAGCGCGCCCGCTTCCTGTCGCAGTTCATCCGTTCGCAGACCGGGCACGGCGCCAGCGGCGCCGTCGATCACTGAGCGATCAGGAAGCCGGCCACCACGTTGCGGCCTTCCTGGGCCAGGATGTTGAAGGTGCGGGCGGCGGCGGCGTTGTTCATGGTTTCGAAGCCGATGCCGCGCTGCAGGAAGAAGGCCAGCTGCTTCGGGCTCGGGAACGCCTGCACGTCACCGGTGCCGAGGATGAACAGGCCCGGTTGCAGGTCCAGCACGGCCTGCCAATGCGTCTCATCGCCCGCCGGCAGGGCGCTCAGCGGCCAGCCTTCGCGCAATTCATCGGGCGTGAGCAGGAAGCTGGCGCGCAGTTCGCGCTCGTTGACACGCACCGCGCCGTGGCCGGCGCCGCGGCACAGGTAGCGGAAATCCGGCAGTTCCTGGGTGATCTGCATCAGGCTTTGGGCAGGATGATCAGCGGCTTGTCTTTGCTGCGCCGGTACACGATGGCGATATTGCCGATGCGGCCGACCAAGGCGGCGCCCGAACCGGCCACCAGCGCCTCGATCCAGGCATCGCGGGTTTCGCGGTCCTCGGCGGCGAATTTCACCTTCAGCAGCTCGTGCCGCTCCAGCGCCAGGTCCAGTTCGGCCAGCAACGGCTCGCCCGGGCCTTTGGCGCCGACCAGGATCACCGGCTTCAGGTCGTGGGCCAAACCGCGCAGATAGCGCTTCTGGGGATTGGAAAGGGATGCGGTCATGACCTTCAGCCTGGGATTTACGGGGGATAAAAGGGTATCATGAACCCCCGTCCACGCCCACTCCAGCCGCCCCGCATGGCCACCCGCAGCAAAAGCAGCCAACGCTGGCTGAAAGAGCATTTCTCCGACCCCTTCGTGAAGAAGGCCCAGGCCGAGGGCCTGCGTTCGCGCGCGGCCTACAAACTCGAGGAGCTGCTGGAGCGCGACCGCCTGATCAAGCCCGGCATGACCATCGTCGACCTCGGCGCCGCGCCCGGCGGCTGGTCGCAGATGGCGCGCAAGGTGATGGGCGACAAGGGCCGGGTGATCGCCCTCGACATCCTCGATATGCCGCCGATCGCCGGGGTCGAATTCATTCACGGCGACTTCAGGGAAGAATCGGTACTGTCGGAGCTGGAGCGGCTGGTCGGCGAACAGCCGGTCGACCTTGTTTTGTCGGACATGGCCCCCAATATGTCCGGTGTGGGCACGGTGGATCAGGCCCGGGCGATGTACCTGTCCGAGCTGGCGCGCGATTTCGCCGAGGCCCATCTGAGGAAGGGCGGTGATTTCCTGATCAAGCTGTTCCAGGGCGAGGGCTTCGACGCGTACGTCAAGGACCTGCGTCCGCGCTATCAGAAGCTCACCATCCGCAAACCGGCCGCCTCCCGGCGCCGTTCGAACGAGGTTTACGCGCTGGCCGCCGGCAAGCGCTGAGGAAAGACATGAACGATCTGGTCAAGAACATCATCGTATTCGTGGTCGTCGGCTTCCTGCTGATGGCCGTGATGAACACCTTCGCCCCCGATTTCGGCAAGACCGCCCAGGAAGTGGCGTACTCCAAGTTCCTGGACGAGGTCGACACCGGCGCGGTGACCAAGGTCGAGTTCACCGACGACAGCTCGGCCGCCCGCACCGAGCTCAAGTACACCCGCGGCGACGGCAGCGTCGGCCATACCTGGGGTCCGTACGACCGCGACCTGGTCAACGTGCTGGTCAAGCGCAAGGTCGAGATCGTGCAGGCCAAGCCGCCGGCGGGTCCGCCGTTCTGGGCCATCGTGCTCAACATCCTGCCGTATCTGCTGTTCTTCGGCATCGCGTTCTATTTCATCCGCCAGATGCAGCAGGGCGGCGGCAAGGGCGCCATGAGTTTCGGCCGTTCGCGCGCCAAGATGCAGGGCGAGAACGACGTCAAGGTCACCTTCGCCGACGTGGCCGGCTGCGACGAGGCCAAGGAGGAGGTCGGCGAGCTGGTCGAGTTCCTGCGCGATCCGTCCAAATTCCAGAAGCTCGGCGGCCGCATCCCGCGCGGCATCCTGATGGTCGGCAATCCCGGCACCGGCAAGACCCTGCTGGCGCGCGCCATCGCCGGCGAGGCCAAGGTGCCGTTCTTCTCCATTTCCGGTTCCGATTTCGTCGAGATGTTCGTCGGCGTCGGCGCCTCGCGCGTGCGCGACATGTTCGATACCGCCAAGAAGCACGCGCCGTGCATCATCTTCATCGATGAAATCGACGCCGTCGGCCGCCACCGCGGCGCCGGTCTGGGCGGCGGGCATGACGAACGCGAGCAGACCCTGAACCAGCTGCTGGTCGAGATGGACGGCTTCGAGGGCGGCGAGGGCGTGATCGTGATCGCCGCCACCAACCGCCCGGACGTGCTCGATCCGGCGTTGCTGCGCCCGGGCCGTTTCGACCGCCAGGTGGTGGTCGGCCTGCCGGACGTGAAGGGCCGCGAGCAGATCCTGAAGGTACACATGCGCAAGGTGCCGCTGGACGCCGACGTCGAGCCGATGACCATCGCCCGCGGCACGCCCGGCTTCTCCGGCGCCGACCTGGCCAACCTGGTCAACGAGGCGGCGCTGTTCGCCGCGCGCGAGAACGCCAAGGAAGTGCGCATGGAGCATTTCGACAAGGCCCGCGACAAGATCCTGATGGGCGCCGAGCGCCGTTCGATGGCGATGAGCGAGGAGGAGAAGCGCCTCACCGCCTACCACGAGGCCGGCCACGCCATCGTCGGCCGCATGGTGCCGGAGCACGATCCGGTCTACAAGGTCACCATCATCCCGCGCGGCCGCGCGCTGGGCGTCACCATGTACCTGCCGGAAGGCGACAAGTACAGCTACAACAAGGTCGCCATCGAATCGCAGCTGTGCTCGCTGTACGGCGGCCGCGTCGCCGAAGAGCTGATCTTCGGGCCCGACAAGGTCACCACCGGCGCCTCCAACGACATCGAACGCGCCACCAAGATGGCGCGCAGCATGGTCACCAAGTGGGGTCTCTCGGACGAGCTCGGCCCGATCGCCTACGCCGAAGACGAAGGCGAGGTCTTCCTCGGCCGCTCGGTGTCGCAGACCAAGCATGTCTCCGACGACACCGCGCGCAAGATCGACGAGGTCGTGCGCGGCATCCTCGACCGCGCCTACGCCCGCACCACCAAGATCCTGCAGGACAACATCGACAAACTGCACATGATGGCCGAGGCGCTGCTGACCTACGAGACCATCGACGTCAGCCAGATCGATGCGGTGATGGACGGCCGCGTGCCCGGTCCGCCGCTGGACTGGGCCAAATCCGGAAAAGCCGGCAAGGACGACAAGCCGGGTGCCGGCCCCGATCCGATCGGCGGCCCGGCGCCCCAGGCCTGAAACCGCCACCCAGGGAAAAGCCGGAGCCTCTCCGGCTTTTTTCTTGCGTTACCATTCCAACGAACCCCCGGAGCCGATGCCATGTTCGATACCGTTCCCACCCTGCAGTGCGGCGCCCGCGCGCTTCGGCTCGACCGGCCGCGGATCATGGCCATCGTCAACGTCACGCCCGACTCGTTTTCCGACGGCGGCCGGCACGATACCGTCGACCTGGCTCTGGCGCATGCGCTGCGCCTGCTCGAGCAGGGGGCCGACATGCTCGACATCGGCGGCGAATCGACCCGGCCGGGCGCCGAGCCCGTCCCGCTGCAGGAAGAGTTGGACCGTGTGATCCCGGTCATCGAGGCCCTGGCGCAACGCACCGAGGTGCCGATCAGCATCGACACCTTCAAGCCGGAGGTGATGCGCGCGGCGGTCGCCGCCGGCGCCGGCTTCATCAACGACGTGCACGCCCTGCGCCGCGAGGGCGCGCTGGAGGCGGCTGCCGAACTCGGCGTGCCGGTCTGCCTGATGCATTCGGGCGGCGATCCGCGCACCATGCAGCAGGACGTGCGCTACGACGACGTGGTGGCCGAAGTCCACCGCTTCCTGGCCGAGCGCCTGTTCGCCTGCGAGATGGCCGGCATCGCCAAGAAGAACCTGGTGGTCGATCCGGGCTTCGGCTTCGGTAAACACCTGGAGCACAACCTGGCCTTGCTGGCCAACCTCGACCGCTTCGGTTCGCTGGGCGTTCCGGTGCTGGCCGGCCTGTCGCGCAAGTCGATGATCGGTCAGGTCACCGGCCGCGCGGTCGGCGAGCGTGCGGCCGGCTCCGCGGCCGCCGCCCTGCTGGCGGCGCAAGGCGGCGCGGCCATCATCCGCGTGCACGACGTGGCCGAAACCCGGGACGCGTTGGCGATGCTGGCGGCGGTGCAGGGCGCCCGACGTCCGCAATCCACGGCGTCCACGCCGGCCATCCGCTGGCCGGATGAGGATTGAGCCTTTGCCCTATAATCGGGGCTTCACCCCGCTGAGCGAACGCCCATGACCTGGTCACCCCTGTACGTCACTTTCGCCGTATACATCCTGCTGATGGTCGGCATCGGCTTCGTGGCCTGGCGTTCCATCAACAGCCTGGACGACTACATCCTGGGCGGCCGCAACCTCGGCAGCGTGGTCACCGCGCTCTCGGCCGGCGCCTCCGACATGAGCGGCTGGCTGCTGCTCGGCCTGCCGGGCGCGCTGTATCTGGGCGGCGTGTCCGAATCCTGGATCGCCATCGGCCTGGTCATCGGCGCCTGGTGCAACTGGAAGTACGTGGCGGCGCCGCTGCGCGTGTACACCGAGCGCAGCAACAACGCGCTGACCCTGCCGGATTACTTCAGCCACCGCTTCGAAGACCGTTCCCGGCTGCTGCGCATCATCTCGGCGGTGATCATCCTGGTGTTCTTCGCCATCTATTCGGCCTCCGGCATCGTGGCCGGCGCGCGCCTGTTCGAGTCGGTGTTCCATGTGCCGTACGCGCAGGCGCTGTGGATCGGCGCCGGCGCCACCATCCTGTACACCCTGGTCGGCGGCTTCCTGGCGGTGAGCTGGACCGATACCGTGCAGGCCACGCTGATGATCTTCGCGTTGATCCTGACGCCGGTCATGGTCATCCTCGCGGTCGGCGGCGTCGAGCCGAGCATGGCCTTGGTCGCGCAGGCCGATCCGGCCAATCTCGACTTCTTCAAAGGCACCACTGTGGTCGGCATCGTCTCGCTGCTGGCCTGGGGCCTGGGCTATTTCGGCCAGCCGCATATCCTGGCGCGCTTCATGGCCGCCGAGTCGGCGAAATCCATCCGCAACGCCCGCCGCATCGGCATGAGCTGGATGGTGCTGTGCCTGCTGGGCGCGATGGCGGTCGGCTTCTTCGGTATCGCCTATTTCGCCAAGCACCCGGAGTCGGCCGCGCCGGTCACCGCCAACAGCGAGCGCGTGTTCATCGAGCTGTCCAGCCTGCTGTTCAACCCCTGGGTCGCCGGCATCCTGCTGTCGGCCATCCTGGCCGCCATCATGAGCACGCTCAGCTGCCAGCTGCTGGTCTGTTCCAGCGCCATCACCGAAGACTTCTACAAAGGCTTCTTCCGCAAGAGCGCCTCGCAGCGCGAATTGGTCTGGATCGGCCGCGCGGCGGTGCTGGCGGTGTCGGTGCTGGCCATCGCCCTGGCGGCCAATCCGGACAGCAAGGTGCTCGGCCTGGTGTCGTACGCCTGGGCCGGTTTCGGCGCCGCGTTCGGACCGGTGGTGCTGTTCTCGCTGGGCTGGAAGCGGATGACCCGCAACGGCGCCCTGGCCGGCATGCTGACCGGCGCGCTGACCGTGCTGGTCTGGAAGCAGTTCGCCTGGTTCGGCCTGTACGAGATGGTGCCGGGCTTCGTGCTCGCCAGCTTGGCCATCGTGGTGGTCAGCCGGCTCGGCGCGCCGCCGTCCGCCGCCGTGCAGGCCGGTTTCGACGCGGCCCGGGCGGAAATCGCGCAAAGCCGCTGATGGCCGAGGATATCCGCCCGCCGGCCATCGCCGTCATGGGGCCGACGGCCTCGGGCAAGACCGCGTTCGCGGTCGAATGGGCGCAGCGGCTCGGCACCGAAATCGTCAGCGTCGATTCGGCGCTGGTTTACCGTCGCCTCGACATCGGCTCGGCCAAGCCGGACGCCGCCACCCTGGCCGTGGCGCCGCACCGGATGATCGATATCCGCGATCCGCACGAAACCTTTTCCGCCGCCGATTTCGCCGCCGAGGCCTTGCCGCACATGCAGGCCCTGTCGGCGGCCGGCAAGGTGCCGTTGCTGGTCGGCGGCACCGGTCTGTATTTCCGCGCCTTGCTCGACGGCCTGTCGGAGATGCCGGCGGCCGATGCGGCCGTGCGCGCGGCGCTGAACGCGCAGGCCGAGGCCGAGGGCTGGGCCGCGATGCACGCGCGCCTGCACGAGGTCGATCCGGAGAGCGCGGCGCGCATCCACCCGAACGACCCGCAGCGCATCCTGCGCGCGCTGGAGATCCACCGCGTGAGCGGCCGAAGCCGCAGCGATTGGCAGTCGGCGCCGCGCCGCTCGGCGTTTCCGTTCCGCGTGTTGCCGGTGGTGCTGGCGCCGAGCGACCGCGCCGTGCTGCACGAGCGCATCGAACGCCGCTTCGAGCAGATGCTGGCGCAGGGGTTCCTCGACGAGATGCGGGGCCTGATGGCCGATCCGCGCCTGCATCCGGACCTGCCGTCGATGCGCGCCGTGGGCTACCGGCAGGCCTGGCAGCATCTGGCCGGCGCGGTCGATTTCGACACCTTCCGCGCGCAGGCCATCGCCGCCACGCGGCAGTTGGCTAAACGCCAGCTGACTTGGTTCCGCGGATCGCCGGATTCACGCTGGTTTGACCCACAGTCCGAAAAAGATGCGCTAGACTGTCATTTGCGGCGTTTCCTCGGCCGCGACTGAAAGCAACAATAAATAATCCTAAGAAAAACGGAGCGTCCCGTGACCAAATCGCAATCCCTGCAAGACCCCTTCCTGAACGCCCTGCGCCGCGAGCGCGTGCCGGTGTCCATCTTCCTGGTGAACGGCATCAAGCTGCAGGGCACCATCGAAAGCTTCGACCAGTTCGTGGTGCTGCTGCGCAACACCGTCAGCCAGATGGTCTACAAGCACGCCATCTCGACCGTGGTCCCGGCCCGTAACGTCCGCCTCGGCGGCCCGGCCGCGGACGAAGGCGCGGACGCCGGCACCGACGAGTGAGCGGCGCGGCGTCTTGAACTTCCGGGGCGCCGACCCCAAATCCTAGGGCAACGTGCAGGCATCAGGCCTCGGAGACAGCAATGGCGTGGAATCAACCCGGCAGCGGCAACAAGGAACCCTGGAAGCGCAAAGGCTCCGGCAACCCGGTCGATGATTTCTTGGTCCGGCTGAAGGACCAGCTCGGTCTCGGCGGCGGCAACGGCGGCGACCGCGCCTGGCTGAAGCCGGTGCTGGCGGTGCTGGCGTTGCTGCTGGTGTTCAACTGCTTCAAGCTCATCGACGAACGCGAACGCGGCGTGGTGCTGCGTTTCGGCAAGTTCGAACGCCTGATGACGCCGGGCGCCAATGTGAAGCTGCCGTGGCCGCTCGAAACCGTGGTGGTGGTCGACGCCACCAAGGTCGAGACCCTGGAGGACACCGTGCGCGTGCTGACCAAGGACGAGAACATCGTCGACATCAAGCTCAACGCCCAGTACGTGGTCGCCGATCCGCGCCTGTACCTGTTCGGCTTCCGCGACGACGCGCTCGCCGCCGGCGGCATGCAGGGCACCGAAACCATGCGCCAGGCCGCCGAAAGCGCGGTGCGCGAGGTCATCGGCAACAACACCCTGGATACCGTGCTGTTCGACCGCGACCAGCTGATCGTGACCGCCAAGCAGCATCTGCAGGAATCGCTCGACCTGTACAAGACCGGCCTGCGCGTGACCCAGTTCAACCTGCCGGACGCGCGTCCGCCGGAAGAGGTCAAGAAGGCCTTCGACGAGGCGATCAGCGCGCGCGAGAAGAAGAACTCGATCGTCAACGAAGCCAAGGCTTACGCCAGCAAGATCGTGCCGGAAGCGCGCGGTACCGCGGCCCGCATCAAGGCCGAGGCCGAGGGTTACCGCCAGGCCAGCATCGCCAAGGCCACCGGTGATTCCGCCCGTTTCCGCCTGCTGGCCGACCAATACCGCAAGGCGCCGGAAGTGACGCGCAAGCGCCTGTACCTGGAAACCATGCAGGAAGTGACCTCGCGCAATCCCAAGGTGCTGTCCGGCGGCAAGAACAACATCCTGTACCTGCCGCTGGGCGGCCAGGTGCCGGCCGCCGAGAGCCCGGCGGTGCGTGCGCCGGTGCAGACGGTGGTTCCGGCGGCGTTGCCGCCGGCAAGTGAACGATCCGGCCGCGGCGACGTCCGCCAGAGCCGCGAGGGAGGCAATTGATGCGTAATCCCACTCCATTCCTGGCCGCCGGCGCGCTCGCCGTGGTGGCGCTGTTCGCCTCGGTGTACGTGGTCAACGAAAGCCAGACCGCCATCGTGCTCAACCTCGGCAAGGTGGTGCGCAGCGACGTGGCGCCCGGCCTGCATTTCAAGGTGCCGCTCGTCGAACAGGTGCGCAAGTTCGACCGCCGTCTGCTGACCCTCGACGACAATCCCGAACGCTACCTGACCGCGGAGAAGAAGGACGTCGAGGTCGACTTCTTCGTGAAATGGAAGATCAAGGACGTGACCACCTATTACCGTGCCGCCAGCGGCGGCAGCGAGGAGGCGGCCGAGCAGCGCCTGACCCCGATCGTGAAGAACGCCCTGCGCAACGACATCAACCAGCTGACCCTGCAGCAGGTGGTGTCCAGCGGCCGCAACGAGCTGACCAAGCGCCTGCTGAAGCAGATCAACGCCGGCGCCGCCACGCTCGGTATCGAAGTGGTCGACGTGCGCATCAAGCGCATCAATTTCCCGCAGGACAGCCAGATCCTCGACTCGGTGTTCGACCGCATGAGCACCGAGCGCCAGCAGGTCGCCAACGCCCTGCGCGCAGAGGGCCAGGAGCTGGCCGAAAGCGTGCGCGCCGAAGCCGAGCGCGAGAGCATGGTGCTGTTGGCCGACGCCCAGCGCGAAGCCCAGAAAGTGCGCGGTGAGGGCGATGCCGAGGTGGCCCGGATTTCGGCCGCGGCCTACGGCCAAGACGCTGAATTCTATGCCTTCTACCGCAGCCTGGAGGCCTACAAGGCGTCCTTCGCCGACGGCAAGACCACCATGGTGCTGGATCCGGATTCGGAATACCTGAAGTATTTCGGCGGCGGCAAACGCTGACGCCACCCCCGCTTCCAAAGCGCGTATAATACGTAAAAGCCGGCGCATGTCGGCTTTTTCCGTGTCCGGGTACCGTCAAATTCAGGAGAGCGTGTTATGGGTCAGTCCGTGGTCGTGCTTGGCGCGCAGTGGGGCGATGAAGGCAAGGGCAAGATCGTCGATCTGCTGACGCAGGACATCGGCGCGGTCGTCCGTTTCCAAGGCGGCCACAACGCCGGCCATACCCTGGTCATCGGCGGCAAGAAGACCGTGCTGCACCTGATTCCGTCCGGCATCCTGCGCGATGACGCGCTGTGCCTGATCGGCAACGGCGTGGTGCTGCATCCCGGCGCGCTGAAGAAGGAGATCGCCGAGCTCGAGGCCAACGGCATCGACGTGCGTTCGCGGCTGAAGATCAGCCCGGCCACGCCGATCATCATGCCGTACCACATCGCGCTCGACCAGGCGCGCGAGAAGGCCGCCGGCGGCAAGGCCATCGGCACCACCGGCCGCGGCATCGGCCCGGCCTACGAAGACAAGGTCGCCCGCCGCGGCATCCGCGTCGCCGACCTGCGCTACCCGGCCGAGCTGGCCGAGAAGCTGCGCGCCGCGCTCGATTACCACAACTTCGTGCTGACCCAATACCTGAAGGTCGACGCCATCGACTTCCAGCAGACGCTGGACGAGGCGCTGGCGTTCGGCGAATACATCGCGCCGATGGTGTCGGACGTGGCCGGCATCCTGCACGACCTGCGCAAGCACGGCAAGCGCGTGCTGTTCGAAGGCGCCCAGGGCTCGCTGCTCGACATCGACCACGGCACCTATCCGTACGTGACCTCCTCGAACACCACCGTCGGCGGCGCGCTGGCCGGCACCGGCGTCGGCGCCGACGCCATCGACTACGTGCTCGGCATCGCCAAGGCCTACGCCACCCGCGTCGGCGGCGGCCCGTTCCCGACCGAGCTCGACGACGCCGTCGGCCAGGGCATCCGCGACCGCGGCCAGGAATACGGCGCCACCACCGGCCGTCCGCGCCGCTGCGGCTGGATGGACATCGTCGCGCTCAAGCGCGCGGTCGCCATCAACGGCATCACCGGCCTGTGCATCACCAAGCTCGACATCCTGGACGGCATGGACAAGCTGAAGATCTGCATCGCCTACCAGTACCGCGGCAAGCAGACCGAATACGCGCCGCTGGACGCCGCCGGCTGGGACGAATGCGAACCGGTGTACCTGGAGTTCCCGGGCTGGAGCGAATCCACCGCCGGCATCACCGAGTGGGACAAGCTGCCGCCGGCCGCGCGCGCGTACCTGCGCGCCCTGGAGGAACTGGCCGGCTGTCCGCTCGCCATCGTCTCCACCGGCCCGGACCGCGACGACAACATCGTCCTGCGCGATCCGTTCGCCTGAACCCGGCGCGCGGCATGTGAACGGAAAAAACGGCCTGCGGGCCGTTTTTTCATGGCTCGTGCGCCGTCGGGTCCTCGCGCGCCACATCGGGGATGCGGTTGAACGCGATGCGCATCGGGGCCGCTTCGCTGCGTGCCGAGGCGTAACCGATCTTCTGCGCCCCGAAGCGCGCGTTGATGCGGTCCAGCACCGGGTCCAGCGGCGACTGCGCGGCCGGCTCGGCGGCGGCGAACAGGTCGTCGGTGGTGCCGGTGCGCTCGCACAGGTCCCACAGCACCACCGACACGGCCAAGGGCCTGCCGTGCCGCGGCCGGTGCGCCAGCAGTTCGTCCAGATGGCCGAGCAGCGTGCGGGTGTCGTCGCAGTCGTTGCAGAACGCGCTTTCCTTCCAGCCCGGCGCGTCCAGGTATTTGATCTTCACCTGCAGCCGGCGCGCCACCCGTTTTTCGCCGCGCATGCGCGCGGCCGCCTTCTGCAGCAGTTTCTTCAATACCGTCTCGGCGCCGTCGGCGTGCCGCAGCGCCGGCGGCAGCACGTGCGAATGGCCGATGCTCGAGGCGCCGTGCGGCAACGGCTCAGGGACGTGTTCGCCGCGCAGGCGGCGGTGGAAACGGTCGCCCTCGATGCTGCCCCAGGCCGTGCGCAGGACCGGACTCGGCGCCGAGCACAGTTGCTCGACGGTGCGGATGCCGAGCCGATGCAGGCGTTTCTCCATCGCCGGCCCGATGCCGCACAGCTCGCGCAGTTCCAGCCGGTAAAGCGCCCAGGGCAGGTCGCCGGCCTCCAGCACCACCAGGCCGTCGGGTTTCTGCATGTCGGTGGCGGTCTTGGCCAGGAACGCGTTCGGCGCGATGCCGATCGACGCGGTGATGGCCGGGAACTCCGCCGCCAGCTCGGCCTTGATGGCCTGCGCGATGGCGACCGCGTTGGCCCGTCTGCGTTCGCGTCCGATCAGTTCGCAGGCCATTTCGTCGATCGAGCCGACATGCGCCACCGGGATGTGCCGCCCGATCAGCGCCAGCAGCCGGTGGTGGTAGCGCACGTACACCGCCGGCCGTGCCGGCAGCAGCCGGATGCCGGGGCACAGGCGCCGGGCGTCGCGCACCAGGGTGCCGGTCTTCACGCCCTGGCGCTTGGCTTCGTAGCTGGCCGCGATGCAGCAGGTGGTGTCGGCCATCACCGGCACCACGCCGACCGGCCGGCCGCGCAGTTCCGGATCGTCCTGCTGTTCGACCGAGGCGAAATACGAATTGAAGTCGATGAACAGACTGCGCAGTTCCATGCCGTGCTCCCGTGCCGTGCGAAGATGCCCGTTACGGCAAAGTCTAG
>CAZRXZ010000008.1:0-12330 GCA_964604095.1 uncultured Arenimonas sp.
GCGCGCCGGAAGCTCTTCAGCTGCAGCATCAGCAGGGTCATCACCACCAGCAGGAACAGCGGCATGCCGGCGGCGACCGACTTCGAGCCGCGCGCCGAATCCTCCACCGTGCCGCCGGTCTCCAGCAGGTAGCCCGGCGGCAGCGCGGCGCGGACCGGCGCCAGGGTCGGCAGGATCTGCCCGGTCACCGTCGGCGGCGCGGTCTCGTCGTAGATGTCGGCGCGCACGGTGATGGTCGGCAGGCGGTTGCGGTGCCAGATGATGCCGTCCTCCAGCGTGTACTCGAGCGTGGCGATCTGCGACAGCGGCACGCTGGCGCCGGAATCGACCGGCACCGACAGGCTGTCGAGGCGGTCGAGGTCGATGCGCTCGTCGGCCGGGCCGCGCAGCAGGATCTCGATCAGCTCGTTGCCCTCGCGGTAGGTGCTGACCGTGGTGCCGGACAGCGAGCCGCGCAGGAACGCGGCCAGGTGCGCGGAGGTGACGCCGAGCGCACGCGCGCGGTCCTGGTCGACGTTCAGGCGCACGATCTTGCTGGGCTCGTCCCAATCCAGGTTGACGTTGGCGATGTGCGGGTTGGCGCGCACCCGGTCGGCGATCTCGCGGGCCAGACGCTTGACCTCGTCGATGTGCTCGCCGGATACCCGGAACTGCACCGGATAGCCCACCGGCGGTCCGTTCTCCAGACGCGCCACGCGCGACTGCACGTCCGGGAACTTATGCTCCATCAGCCCGATCAGCCAGCGGCGGACCGCCTCGCGCGATTCGATGTCCTTGGTCAGGATGACGAACTGGGCGAAGTTGGCCTGCGGCAGCTTCTGGTCGAGCGGCAGGTAGAAGCGCGGCGACCCGGCGCCGACGTGCGCGACGTAATTGACCAGATCGCCGCGCTTGGCCAGCGCGGCCTCCAGCCGCTCGGCCACGCGCTGGGTATCCTTCAGCGAGGCGCCTTCGGCCAGTTCCAGGTCGACCATCAGCTCCAGGCGCGTGGACGCCGGGAAGAACTGCTGCGGTACGAAGCGGAACAGCAGCAGCGATACCGCGAACGCGCCGGCGGTCGCCAACAGCACCGCCCGCCGGTGCCGCAGGCACCAGTCGACCCACAGCCGCAGCTGGCGGTAGAACGGCGTGGCATACGGATCGGCCGGCGCCGGGCCCTCGGCCAGCCAGCCGCGCAAACGCGCCGGCAGACGCTCGGCCACGCGCCGCTTCAGGCGCGCCAAGCGCGCGTTCGGTACGGCGGCGGCATGCGACTCCGGCAACAGCCGGTAGCCCAGGAACGGGATGAAGATCACCGCCGCGATCCAGCTCAGCAGCAGCGCAATGGTCACCACCTGGAAGATGGAACGCGTGTATTCGCCGGTGTTGGACTGCGCGGTGGCGATCGGCAGGAAGCCGGCCGCGGTGATCAGGGTGCCGGTCAGCATCGGGAACGCGGTGCTGGTGTAGGCGAAGGACGCGGCCGACAGCCGGTCGAAGCCCTGCTCCATCTTGATCGCCATCATCTCGACCGCGATGATGGCGTCGTCGACCAGCAGGCCGAGCGCCAGGATCAGCGCGCCGAGCGAGATCTTGTGCAGGCCGATGCCGAAGAAGTGCATGGCCGCGAAGGTCATCGCCAGCACCAGCGGGATGGACAGCGCCACCACCAGGCCGGGGCGCTTGCCCAGGGAGAAGAAGCTGACCAGCAGCACGATGATGACGGCCTCGGCCAGCACGCGCACGAATTCGCGCACCGAATGCTTCACCGCCGCCGGCTGGTCGGACACCTTCTCCAGCCGGATGCCGGCCGGCAGGCTGCCCTGCAGACGCTGGAATTCGGACTCCAGCCGGTGGCCGAGCGCGATGATGTCGCCGCCGGCGCGCATCGAGACCGCGATGCCGATGCCGTCCTTGCCCATGAAGCGCATGCGCGGCGCGGCCGGGTCGGCGAAGCCGCGCTGGATGTCGGCGATGTCGCCGAGCCGGAAGCTGCGGCCGCCGGCGCGCACCGGGAAATCGCGGATCTCCTCGACCGAGCCGAACGCGCCGCTGACGCGCAGCTGCACCCGGTCGGTCTCGGTCTCGAAGAAACTGCTGTAATTCACCGAGTTCTGCGCCTCGATGGCCTGCTGCACCTGGTTCAGCGACAGACCGAGCGTGGCCAGCTTGGTGTTCGACAGTTCGATCCAGATCTTCTCGTCCTGCAGGCCGACCAGCTCGACCTTGGCCACGTCCGGCACCCGGTGCAGCTCCAGCTCGATGCGTTCGGCGTAATCCTTGAGCGTGGCGTAATCGAAGCCTTCGCCGCTGAGCGCGTAGATGTTGCCGTAGGTGTCGCCGAACTCGTCGTTGAAGAACGGACCCTGCACGCCCTGCGGCAGCGTGGCGCGGATGTCGCCGGCCTTCTTGCGCACCTGGTACCAGAGCTCGGGCACCTTGTCGGAGGTCAGCGAATCGCGCGCCATGAACATGATCATCGATTCGCCGGGCTTGGAATACGAGCGCACGTATTCGTACTGCCCGGTCTCCAGCAGCTTCTTCTCGATGCGGTCGGTGACCTGCTTGCTGACCTCCTCGGCGGTGGCGCCGGGCCAGAAGGTGCGCACCACCATCACCTTGAAGGTGAACGGCGGATCTTCCGACTGGCCGAGCTTCTGGTAGCTGAAGATGCCGACCAGCGCCAGCACCAGCATGGCGTAACGCACCAGGGTGCGGTTGCGGATCGCCCAAGCGGAGAGGTTGAGGCTCACCGCGCGTCTCCCGTGCGCACCGGCCGGTTATCGGCGTCGACGGCACGGACCGCCTCGCCCTCGCGCAGCAGATGCACGCCGGCCTGCACGATCCATTCGTTCTGGCCCACGCCCGAGCCGAGCTCGGCGGTGCGCGCGCCGTAGCGCAGCACCTGCACGCTACGCTTACGCAGGCGGCCGTCCGCTGACAGCACCCAGACCGCCGGCTTGCCGGCGTTTTCGGTCAGCGCCGAGAGCGGCACCGTCAGGGATACGTCGCGGGCATCGGCCATCAGCACCCGCGCGCTCTGGCCCAGGTGCACGCCGGCGCCGGAATCCGCCAGCGCCACGCGCACGGCATAGGTGCGGGTCAGCGCGTCGGCGGCGCCCGCGATTTCGCGTACGCGGCCGGCGCGGCGCTTGCCCGGCTCGGTCCAGAGTTCGACCGCGACCGGCTGCCCGACGCGCAGGAACGACAGATGGCGTTCGGCGACATGGATGGCGACTTCGCGGCCGCCGTCACGGGCGAAACTGAACACCGGCTGTCCGGCCGAAACCACCTGGCCGGCTTCGGCCAGGGACTGGATGATGACGCCCGGACCCGGCGCGCGGATGGCGGCATAGCCGCTTTGGTTGGCGTTCAGCCCGGCCTGTGCCGCAGCCTGCCGATAACGCGACTGCGCCGCCTCGGCCTGCGCTTTCTTGCTGTCGTACAGCGATTTCGACACCAGCTGCTGCGCCGCCAGATCGCGGTAGCGCACCAGCTCGGCAGCCGCCAGGTCGCGTTCGGCCTTCAATGCCTGCACGGCGGCATCGGCGCCTTGGCGCTGCAACGTCAGGTCGGCGGCATCCAGGCGCGCCAACACCTGGCCGGCGCGGACCGGCGCGCCGGCATCCACCAGGCGCTCGGCGATCTTGCCCGGCACCCGGAACGACAGGGTCACTTCCTCACGGGCCCGCACTTCACCGGCGAACGCCTGCGCACCGGCGCCATCGGCCTGCGGCTGGGTCACCAGCACCAGGCGCCGGGGATCGGGCTCGGGCCCGGATGAGCACGCCACCAGCACCGACAGGAACAGAAGACCGAGGGCGGGACGTAGCGTGTGCACGGGGCGCATGGCGGGGCCTGGATTTAATGGACTGGCCGGTATCGTATCATTTTAGTGTACCCGTTGGTACACTATCTACACGAACCCGCCGGAAGCCCGCATGCCCCTCCGCCCGAAACCCGCCCTCGGCCGCCCCAAGGACCCGGAAAAACGCCAGGCCATCCTGCAGGCCGCGGCCGAGCTGTTCCCGCAGAAAGGCTTTGCCGGCGTCAGCATGCTGGAGATCGCCGAGCGCGCCAACGTCTCCAAACTCACCCTGTACCGCCACTTCGCCGACAAGGAAGACCTGTTCTCCCAAGCCGTGATCGATTGCTGCGAACAGCAGCTACCGGCCAGCAGCTTCCAGCCGGCGCCGGATCTGGGTATCGAGCAGGCGCTGACCGCCATCGGCATCGGCTTCCTGGAACTGGCCCTGGACGAGAAGGCGATCACCCTGCATCGCATGATCGTGCGCCAGAGCGGCATGGACACCGGCAATGCCGAGCTGTACTTCAAGGTCGGTCCGGCGCGCATGCTGGCCGAGATGCGGCACTTCCTCGAACACGCCGGCCGCAGCGGCGCGCTGTACATCCCGCGCCCGGACCTGGCCGCGGAACACTTCTTCTGCCTGCTCAAAGGCCTGGTCTACATGCGCGTGCTGATGGGCCTATGCCCGCCGCCGGACCGGAAAGCCCGGGAAACCCACGTGCGCGAGGTGGTCGCGGTGTTCGTGGCCGCGTACGGGCCGATAAACCGGCGCGGGCAATGACTTCCGGCACGTGGCGCGGCCGCCGCAGGGCCCCATAATCACTTACCGCATGCAGGCAAACGGCTTACAATAGCGTTCCTGCCGAGGAACTTACCATGACCCTGAACATCGAAACCGCCCGCCACGCCATGATCGAACAGCAGATCCGTCCCTGGGACGTGACCGACATGCGGGTGCTGGGCGCGCTGGCCGAGGTGCCGCGCGAGCGCTTCGTGCCCGCCGCGCACAAGGCTCTGGCCTTCACCGATGCCGCCCTGCCGATCGGCCACGGCGAATACATGCTCAAGCCCGTGCTGGAAGGCCGCCTGCTGCAGGCCCTGCAGCTGCAGCCGAACGACGAGGTCCTGGTGGTCGGCACCGGCGCCGGCTTCCTGACCGCCTGCGTGGCCGTGCTGGCGCGCGCGGTCACCAGCATCGACCGGCATGCCGATTTCCTGGCCGCGGCCAAGACCAAGCTGGCCGAACTCGACCTCAACAACGTCCGCTTCGAACAGGCCGACGCGCTCAGTTTCCACCCCAACCAGCAGTTCGACGCGATCCTGGTCACCGCCGCGATGGCCGAGGTGCCGGACGCGTTCCGGAGCTGGCTGCGCGACGGCGGCCGCCTGGTGGTGGTCCGCGGCCTGTCGCCGGTGCAGGAAACCGTCTGCATCACCCGCGACGGCGACGCTTTCCGCACCGACAGCATCCTTGAAACCGACATACCTTACCTGACGGGCGCCGAGCCCGTCGAAAAGTTCGCCCTCTGATGAAGGAATTCCGCATGCGTATGAAAGCGACCCCGCTGGCCCTGGCCACCGCCCTGGCCCTGTCCTGCCCGACGGCCTTCGCCGCCGACCTGATGCAGTCCTATACGCAGGCCCGCCAGAGCGACCCGACCCTGTCGATCAGCGAATCGCAGAACAGCATCGCCAAGGAAAACGTGGTGCAGTCGCGCGCCAGCCTGCTGCCGCAGCTGAGCGGAAGCATCGGCCTGACCCGGAACGACAACGGCGGCACGCTGAACAACGGCGACACCTTCGACAGCAGCAGCAAATCGCGCGGCACCAACCTCAGCCTGAGCCAAAACCTGTTCGACTGGAGCGTGTACACCAAACTGTCCGGCAGCAAGGCTCGCGCCGGCCAATCCGACGCCGAACTGGACTCGGCCAACGACGCGCTGATCACCCGGGTGGCGGAAGCCTATTTCAACGTGCTGACCGCGATCGACGCGCTGGCCGCCTCGCGCGCCGAGGAGCGCGCGGTCAAGCGCCAGCTGGACCAGGCCGAAAAGCGCCTGGAAGTCGGCCTGGCGCCGATCACCGACGTGCATGAGGCCCGCGCCCGCTACGATTCCTCGCGCGCCAACACCATCCTGGCCGGTAACGCCCTGAACGACGCCCGCGAGGCGCTGGCGGAAATCACCGGCCAGCCGGCCGACGGCCTGAAGGGCCTGCCGGACGGCTTCCAACCCAAGGCCGAGACCCTGCGCGGCACCGAGGAATGGGTGCAGGAAGCGCTGCGCACCAACCCGACGGTGAAGGCGCGCGAACTGGCCCTGGCCGCCGCCGAGGACGACATCGCCTCGGCCCGCGCCGCCCACCTGCCGACCTTGGGCGCCACCATCAGCAAGGGCGACAGCAGCCTGATCAGCGGCGCCGCCGGCCCGTTCTCGACCACCGACTCGAACTCCACCACCTACGGCGTGCAATTGCGCGTGCCCATCTTCAGCGGTTTCGCCACGCAGTCGCGGGTCAAGCAGGCCGTGGCCGCGCGCGACATCGCGGCCGAGCAGCTGGAACAGACCAAGCGCGCCGTGACCCGCCAGGTGCGCAACGCCGAGCGCACCCTGGTCGCCGGTCTGGCCGAAGTGGAAGCCCGCCGTCTGGCGGTGGTGTCGGCCAAGTCGGCGCTGGAAGCCGGCGAAGTCGGCCTGGAAGTCGGCACCCGCACCATCGTCGACGTGCTGCTGGCGCAGCAACAGCTGTTCACCGCTTCCCGCGAGTACTCGCGCGCGCGCCACAACTACCTGGTCAACACCCTGAAGCTGAAGCAGGCGGCCGGCTCGCTGGCGGTCAGCGACATGGAATCGATCAACGCCTTGCTGACCTTCGACGCGGAAAGCCGCATCCAATAAGCACGAGCCGCGGAATCAGCCGACACCGACAAGGCGCTGGGCAACCAGCGCCTTCGTTTTTTCCAACGCGCCGCGGCTGGCGGCCACGCATTCGGCGTTCGCACGTCCCATGACCGCGCGCCGCGCCGGATCGCCCAGCAAGGCGAGGACCTGGCGCGCCAAGCCCTCGGCATCCGCCACCTGCAGCAATCCGCCCGCGGCCTGCAAGGCCGCCACGCTGTCGCTGAAGTGCGCGGTATGCGGACCGACCAGCACCGGCAAGCCGAAACCGGCCGGCTCCAGCACGTTGTGGCCGCCGATGGCCTGCAGGCTGCCGCCGACGAACACCAGATCGCTGCGCGGCATGAAGCCGGCCAGTTCGCCGAGGGTATCGACCAGGAACACGCGCGTATCGGCCTGCGGCGCGCCGTGCCGTGAACGCCGGCGCAATGCCATGCCGGCCTGCGCCAGCGCCTGTGCGACCGGCTCGAAGCGCTCGACATGACGCGGCGCCCACAGCAGCAGGGCATCGGGGAACGCACGCAGCACGGCTTGATGGACGGCGAGCACCGCCGGCTCCTCGTCGGGATGCGTGCTGGCCGCCATCCACACCGGCGACTGCGGCCAGGCCGCACCGGCAGGCGCCACCGGCGACGGGCGGTCCCACTTCAGGTTGCCGCCGACCGACACCGCGTCCGCACGCGCGCCGGCGGCACGGAACCGTTCGGCATCGGACGCGCTCTGGCACAGCACCGCGTCCGGCATCGCCAAGGCGTGGCGGAAAATCCCGAGCCGGCGATAACGCCGCAGCGAACGCTCGGTGATGCGCGCGTTGAGCACGAGCAGCGGAATGCCGGCGCGGCGCACCTGCAGGAACAGCGTCGGCCAGATTTCGGTCTCCAGCACCAAGGCGATGCGCGGCCGGAAACGGCGCAGGAACGCGCGCACGCTGACGCCGGCGTCGAACGGCAGATAGGCGACGGTGCAGTCGGCCAAGGCCAAGGACTCGGCCGCTTGGCGCCCGGCCGGCGTCTGGCAGGTGACGAGCATCGGCGCCTCCGGATGCGCCGCGCGCAACGCCGCCAGCAACGGCGCCGCCGCCTGCACTTCGCCGAGCGAGGCGGCATGCAGCCAGATCGGCCGCAACGACGACGCGCGGTACAGGCCGAGGCGTTCGCCGAAGTAGCGCCGGTATGCCGGTTGGCGCAGCGAACGGTACAGCAGATGCGCCGCCAGCAAGGGCAAGGCCAGACACAGGAGCGCGCCGTACAACAGGCGCGGGACGATGGGATAAGATAACGGGGCCATTGGCCACAGCATACCGCACGGACACCGCCCTTGCCGCCCGAATCAGCCCGCCCCGCCCTGCTCCGCCACCTGCCGTCCTGGGCATTGATCGCGGCCGGCCGCACCGTGGCGAAGCTGCCGTGGGCCTGCTACCGGCCGCTGTCGCGCCTGCTGGCGCCGGCCATGCGGCTGCTGATGCGCGAACGCGGCCACGTCGCGCGCGTCAACATCCGTCTGTGCTTCCCGGAGCTGGACGCACGCGCGCAACGCGCCCTGTGGCGCGCCAGCTTCGACTCGCTGGCGTTCTCGCTGTTCGAATTCGCGCGCGGCTGGTGGGGCGAACTGCGCCCGCTCGACCGCGACACGCCGATCGCCGGCCTGCAGCACCTGCAGGCCGCGCAGGCGCGCGGCAAGGGCGTGCTGCTGGTGTCCGCGCATCTGATGACGCTGGAATACTGCGTCAAGATCCTGGGCCGGCACGCGCCGGTGGCAGGCACCTACCGCCCGTTCGACGACGACGCGCTGGAGTGGAGCGTACGCGCGGGCCGCAGCCGCTACACGCACACCATGTTTCCGCGCGAGGAACTGCGGCCGGTGTTGCGGCATCTGAAGGCCGGCGGCATCCTGTGGTTCGCGCCCGACCAGGAAACCCGGCGCGGCGACAGCGTGTTCGTGCCGTTCTTCGGCCGGCCGGCCTGGAGCCTGACCTCGACCCACCAGCTGGCCAAGCTCAGCGGCGCCGCGGTGTTGCCGTTCTTCCACCGGCGGTGCGAGGACGGCCGCTACGAGCTGGAGATCGGCGAGGCGCTGGCGGACTTTCCGGGGCAAGACGCCACGGCCGATACGGCGCGCATCATGGCGCTGTTCGAGGGCTTCATCCGGCGCTGTCCGGAGCAGTATCTGTGGCTGCACGCGCGCTTCAAGCGTCAGCCCGACGGGCGCAGCCCGTACTGAATCAATCCACCAGGCGGTAGCGCGCGCCGCAGTACGGGCAGTTGGCCTGGCCGGTGGCTTCGATGGCGATCGCGACTTTCGGGTGCTGGTTCCACAACGCCATGTCCGGGGTCGGGCAAGTCAGCGGCAGCTGCGCGCGACGCACTTCGATCACGGTGTCTTTCGGCGTATTGGCGGCGTTGGCGGTCATGGCGGGCTCCGGAGGTTCAGGCCGCCATTTTACCGCGCGCGCGCCGGAAAATCAGCAAAACAAAACCCGCCGAAGCGGGTTTTGCGGATTGCCGCATGCGGAAATCACTGCTTGGGCTGGAAGGCCTCGAGCGTGATGCGCAGGGTCACCTCGTCGCTGACCGCCGGAACGTAGGCGCCGATGCCGAAGTCGGAGCGCTTGATCACCGCGGTGGCGTCGAAGCCGGCGGCCGGCACCTTGCGCATGGCGTGTTCGCCGAGGCCGTTGACCTTGACCGTGAAGGTGACCGGCTTGGTCACGCCGTGGATGGTCAGGTCGCCCATCAGGTGCAGCTCTTTCGGGCCGGCCACGTGCACCATCTTGCTCTTGAAGCTCGCGGTCGGGTATTTGCCGGCGTCGAAGAAATCGGCACCCAGCAGGTGCTGGTCGAGCTTCTCGACGCCGGTGCTGATCGAGGCGATCGGAATCTCGACCGCGATGCTGGATTTGCCCAGGTTGGCGGGGTCGAGTTCGAACTGGCCGCTGATCTGGTCGAAGCGGCCGGTGATGTTGGAGAAGCCGAAGTGGTTGTAGCCGAACTGGACCTGGGTGTGGGTCGGGTCGATTTCGTATTTGGCGGCGAAGGCCGGCGCGGCGAAGGCGACGGCGGCCAGGGCGATCAGGGCAAGACGTTTCATGGTGGATTCCTCGGGATGGCGGGGGTGGATTACAGGATGCGGCAGGCTTCGTCGAAGGCCAGACGCGGATTGCGCGGGAACAGCTTCTCGGCGTCGCCGTAGCCCAGGTTGATCAGGAAATTCGACTTCCAGGTAGTGCCCTGGAAGAAGGACTCGTCGACCATGGCGTTGTTGAAGCCGGACATCGGGCCGCAGTCCAGGCCCATGGCGCGGGCGGCCAGGATGAAATAGCCGCCCTGCAGGTTGCCGTTGCGCACGGCGGTGCTCTCGATCAGCGGCGCGTTGCCGACGAACCAGCTGCGCGCGTCGGTGTGCGGGAACAGTTTCGGCGACTGTTCGTAGAACGCGTGGTCGATGGCGACGATGACGTTGACCGGCGCCTGCAGGGTCTTGGCGCGGTTGCCTTCATCCAGCGCCGGCGCCAGCTTGGCCTTGGCTTCCGGCGACTTGACGAACACGAAGCGGGCCGGCGTGGTGTTGGCGGCGGTCGGGCCCCATTTCACCTGCTCGTAGATGGCCTGCAGCAGCTCGTCGGACACCGGCTTGTCGAGCCAGACGTTGTGGGTGCGGGCGGCGCCGAACAGCTGGTCCAGCGCGGCGGCATTCAGGGCGTGGGACATGGGGATTCTCCTGTGGGGTCGGATGCGCGGGACGGTCCGCGATGGAAATCATGGTAGCGGACGCCGGCGGCGGGAGTAAGCGGAACAATAGAAAATATCGTTCCATCAGCGGGATTATGCATCAGTCGAAATCAAGCCCCTGTGATGCCAGCACCTGCGCGGCGCGTGCGCACAGGGCCGAGAGCGCGGCATCGGCCGTCACCACCCGCGGGCGCTCGGCCAGATGGCAACGCAGGCCGATGTGCTGCAGGCGCTCGATCGCCTGCGCCAACGCATCGGCGTCCGCCGCCGGCAGCAGGCCGGCATGCACCAGCGCCGCGAGGATGTCGAGACTGTCGCGCGCGGCGGCCAGGGCCGGATGCGCGGCCGCCTGCGACAGCACGGCGTATTGCAGGAAGAACTCGATGTCGGTGAGCGCGCCGCGGCCGTGCTTGAGGTCGATGCGGCCGTCGGTGCTGCGGTCGAGCTCGGCGCGCATGCGCCGGCGCATGGCGATGATCTCGCCGCGCAGGTCCTCGGCCGCGCGCGGCTGGCACAGCAGCTCGCGCCGCAAGGCCTCGAAACCGGCGCACAATCCGGCATCGCCGGCCACCGCGCGGGCGCGCACCAGGGCCTGCAGCTCCCACACCCAGGCGCGTTCGCGCTGGTACTGCGCGAAGCTGTCGAGCGTGCTCACCAGCAGGCCTTTGGCGCCGTCCGGCCGCAGGCGGATATCGACCTCGTACAGGCTGCCGGCCGGCGTGCTCAGGCCGAGCAGCGCGATCAGTTTCTGCGCCTGGCGCATGAAGAAACGGCCGGCGTCGAGCGGCCGCGCGCCGTCGCTGGCCGCGGCTCCGGCACTACGGTTCAGGAACACCAGGTCGAGGTCGGAATTGAACGCCAGGCCGCCGGCGCCCAGGCTGCCGTAGCCGAGCATCGCGAACGCGGCGCCGGGCATGGCGCCGTGCTGGCGCCGCAGTTCGTCGGCCGCGATCCGGTTGCAGGCGTCCAACATGACCTCCGCCAAGCGCGTCAACAGGCGGCTGGCCACCATCGCGGAAAGATCCAGGAACAGGAAATGGTAGGCGATCTTGAAGTCGGCGCTGAGCTTGAACTCGTTCAACGCCAGCATCGCCGCCTCGGCGTCGCCGCCGTGCGCGGCCAGCAACGCCGCCACCTCGGCCGGCCAGGCAGCGGCGTCCAAGCGGCGGTCGATCACGCGCGCGTCCAGCAGCTCGTCGAGCAGCATCGGGTGTTCGATCATGCGCCGCGCCATCCACGGACTGCGCTCGAACACCTGCACCATGCGCTGCAGCGAACTCGGCTGCTCGTCGAGCAGGGCGATGTAGCTGCTGCGCTTGACCGTGGCCTGCAGGAACGTGAGCGCATGCTCCAGGCAGGCATCCGGGTCGGCGGCGGCGGCACAGGCGCGCACGAAACCGGCGATGACGCGCTGCAGGCGCTGGCGCGAGCGGTCGGCCATGGCCGCGGCGGCGCCCTCGAGCAGGGCCTGCAGGCGTTCGGCATGCTGCCCGGCGCGGGCATACCCGAGCCCGGCCAGTTCGGCGTCCGACGCCGACACGCCTTCGGCGCCGTCGTTATCCGGGTCGCCGAGCAGGCCGGCGAACAGGCGCTCGACCGCATCGCGGTGGGTTTCGAGCTCGGCGCGCAGTGCCGCCACGTCGGCGTAGCCCAGGCCCGCGGCGATGCGCGCGCACAGCGCGGCATCGTCCGGCAGCGCGTGCTCCTGCGCATCGCGCAGCATCTGCACGCGGTTTTCCAGCCGACGCAGGAACAGGTAGGCGGCGCGCAGGCGGTCGGCGTCTTCGGCCGGCAGCAGGCGCGCCGCGCGTAGCGCCGCAAGGCTGTCCAGCAGGCCCTTGCGCTGCAGGGCCGGATTGCGGCCGCCGTAGATGATCTGCAGGGCCTGCACGTAGAATTCGATTTCGCGGATGCCGCC
>CAZRXZ010000009.1:0-11495 GCA_964604095.1 uncultured Arenimonas sp.
ACACGCCCTCTTCCGCCGCCAGCCGGCGCGCGGTATCGCGGGCGGTGACGTCGTCGACCGGAATATCCTCGTCCGGCACGCTGCGGTTCAGCACCGCCGGCACGAAATCCGGCGTCCAGCCCTGGATCTTGTGCGGCTGCCATTCCTTGCCGGCCAACAGCGAGGCGCCGGCCGGTTCGGTGGTGACGATGCGGACGTCGGGACGGGCCAGCTTCAGCATCTCGCCGACACCGGTCAGGGTACCGCCGGTACCCCAGCCGCTGACGAAATAGTCGAGGCGCTTGCCGGCGAAATCCTGCAGGATCTCGGCGGCGGTGGTGCTGCGGTGGTAGGCCGGATTGGCCGGATTCTCGAACTGCCGCGCCAGGAACCAGCCGTGTGTGGCCGCCAACTCCTGCGCCTTGCGCACCATGCCGCTGCCGCGCCCGGCGGCCGGCGTCAGGATGACCTTGCCGCCGTAGGCGCGGATCAGCTTGCGGCGCTCGATCGAGAAGGTCTCGCTCATCACCGCCACGAACGGATAGCCGCGCGCGGCGCAGACCATGGCCAAGGCCACGCCGGTATTGCCCGAGGTCGCTTCGATCACCGTCTGTCCCGGCGCAAGCAGGCCGCGCTGCTCGGCGTCGAGGATGATCGCCAGCGCCAAACGGTCCTTGACCGACCCCCCGGGGTTGAAGGCCTCGACCTTGGCGTACAGCTGCACATGACGCGGGCCGATGCGGCCCAGTCGGTCGATCGGGGTACGGCCGATGGTATCGAGAATGCTGTCATGGATCATGGCGGGTGCCCTCTGGCGGTGGGGGTTTCAATCTAGGCGCATTGTCTGGGGCTGTAAAATAACCTACGCTGTCCACCATATGACGATTCGTCATAACGCCCCCACCCAGGACTCCCCATGACCCTGACCCAACTGCGCGCCTTGGTCGCCATCGCCGATTCGGGCCTGAACGTGACCCAGGCCGCCGAACGCGTGAACGGCACCCAGCCCGGCCTCTCCAAGCAGATCAAACAGCTGGAGGACGAACTCGGCTTCCTGCTGTTCACCCGCGGCGCACGCAGCCTGGAAGGCATTACCCCGGCCGGCGCACGGGTCATCGAGCACGCGCGTCTGCTGCTGGTGCAGGCCAACAACATCAAGGCCCTGGCCGCCAACCTGCGCCAGGTGCACGACGGCGAGCTACGCATCGCCACCACCCATACCCAGGCGCGCTACGCCCTGCCCTCGGCGCTGGCGGCCTTCAACCGGCAATACCCGACCGTGGCCGTGCACCTGAGCCCGGGCACCGACGGCGAGGCGCTGGCGATGCTGGACCGCGACGAGGCCGAGCTGGCGATCATCTCCAGCGCCGGCTCCCAGCCGCCGCCGGGCTATATCGCGCTGCCGCTGTACCGCTGGGACCGCATCATCCTGGCCAAGAAGGACCACCCGCTGGCGCGGCTCAGCCAAGCGCCGCGCCTGGAGCAGCTGGCGCGCTATCCGCTGGTGAGCTACGAATCCAGCGTCGACCCCGAGTCCTCGCTGCGGCAGGCCTTCAGCAGCCAGGGACTGGCGCCCAACCTGGCGATGGCCGCACGCGATGCCGACCTGATCAAGACCTACGTGCGCGCCGGCTTCGGCGTTGGCGTGCTGGCGGAAATGGCGCAAAGCGCGGAAGACGGCGATCTGGCCCGCATCGAAGCGGTCGGTCTGTTCCCGCAGTGCACTTGCTGGGTGCTGCTACGCCGCGACCGCATCCTGCGCGACTACACCCGCAGCCTGCTGCAGCGCCTGCTGCCGCGGGTGCACGGCAACGAACTGCAACGCCTGCTGCGCGGCGTGCAGGCGGCGCCCTCGATTCCGGCGCCGCATTGGCGCGAACGGCGTACGCCGGAAGGCCTGGGCGAATTCGAGATCTGAGCCGGGCTCAGCCCAGGCTTTGGTGCTTGTGCACGATCGACATCGCGATTTCCAGCGACTGCTCGTAATTCAGGCGCGGATCGACCGTGGAGCGGTAGGCGCGCGCCAGGTCGGCCTCGGACAGGTCGCGGGCGCCGCCCAGGCATTCGGTCACGTTCTCGCCGGTGAGCTCCAGATGCACGCCGCCCAGGTGCGAGCCTTCCGCCGCATGCACGTCGAAGCTGGTTTCCAGCTCGGCTTTGATGTTGTCGAAACGGCGGGTCTTGAAACCGTTGGAAGTCGATTCGGTGTTGCCGTGCATCGGGTCGCAGACCCACAGCACGCGCGCCCCGGCCGAACGCACCGCGCGCACCAGGCGCGGCAGTTCGCTGCCGACCTTGTCCGCGCCGAGGCGGTGGATCAGGGTCAGCCGGCCCGGCTCGTTGTCCGGATTGAGCGTCTCGCACAGGCGTTTGATCTGGTCGTCGGTCACCGACGCCGAGATCTTGACGCCGACCGGATTGGCGATGCCGCGGAAGTACGCGACATGCGCGCCGTCCAGCTGCGCGGTGCGCATGCCGATCCACGGATAATGCGTGGACAGGTTGAACCAACCGTCCTGGCGCGGCACCTGACGGGTCAGCGCCTCTTCGTACGGCAGCAGCAACGCTTCGTGCGAGGTGTAGAACTCGGTGCGGTTGACGTTATGCGCCGGTTCGCCGGAGATGGTCTCCATGAAGCGGATGGCGTCGCTGACCGACTGCACCAGCTTGCGGTACTGCGCCGACTGCGGCGACTGCGAGACCCAGCCCAGATCCCAGTATTCGGGATGGTGCAGGTCGGCGAATCCGCCGTCGATCAGCGCGCGCACGAAATTCATGGTCATCGCCGAGCGTGCGTGGCCTTTCACCATGCGCCGCGGATCGGGCACGCGCGCCGCCTCGGTGAACTCGGGCGCGTTGATGAAGTCGCCGCGGTAGCTCGGCAGGGTCACGCCGTCCTTGGTCTCCAGGTCGGCCGAGCGCGGCTTGGCGTATTGGCCGGCGAAGCGGCCGACACGCACCACCGGCTTGCGCAGGCCGTGCACCAGCACCAGGCTCATCTGCAGCAGGATCTTGAGCCGGTTGGAGATCAGGCCGGATTCGCAATCGCTGAAGCTTTCCGCGCAATCGCCGCCCTGCAGCAGGAAGGAACGGCCTTCCTGCGCGCGCGCGATGTGCTGCTTCAGCGCCAGGATCTCGGCGGAGGTGACCAGCGGCGGCAGCCGCGACAGTTCGCCCTGCACCGCGGCCAGCGCGGCGTCATCGGGATATTGGGGTTGTTGCAAGGCGGTATGGTTCCGCCAACCGGCCGGGTGCCAGTCGAGTGTCGGATTCATCGGAATTCTCAGGATTTCTTGACGGCCGCGTACACCGCCACTAACAGCAGGGCCGCGTACAGCACGAGCGTCCACATCGGCATCGACAGGCCAAGGAAGCTCCAGTCGATCTTGGCGCATTCGCCCGAGCCCTTGAACACCGTGACCAGCACTTCGGTCAACGGCATCGCCTCCAGCATGTAATCCAGGCCCATGCCGCCGCAGAACCCGAGTTGATCGGCCGGTGCCAGTTGGATGGCGACATGCCGGCCGGCCACGGCGATGCCGGCGACGGCCGGCAAACCGACCAAGGCGGCATAGACCTTGCGCCCGAACGCGCCCGGATCATGCGCGGCGCCGGCCAGGAAGAACACGCCCATGGCCAGGAACGCGACGCGTTGCAGGATGCACAGCGGACACGGCTGCATCAGCATGCCGTACTGCACGTACAGGGCGTAAGCGACGGAGCCGAAGCAGGCGGCGGCGGAAAGCAGATACAGGCGGCGGAACGACCAGCTCAGGGGATTCATCACGGCATATCGGATACGGGCTACAGACCTTTACACTAGCGCGTTTGCGCGGCCTTGGCAAAGGATTTCACGCATACGAAAAAGCCCCGACGGATCGGGGCTTTTCCGGTGCAGCGGATGATGCTTATTCGGCGCTGGCGACGGCCGAGACCTGCGGGCGGTCGACGAGTTCGACATAGGCCATCGGGGCGTTGTCGCCCGGACGGAAGCCGCACTTCATGATGCGCAGGTAGCCGCCCGGACGCTCTTTGTAGCGCGGGCCGAGTTCGACGAACAGCTTGCCGACGGCTTCCTTGTCGCGCAGGCGCGACATGGCGAGACGGCGGTTGGCGACGCCATCGGTCTTGCCGATGGTGATCAGCGGCTCGGCGACGCGGCGCAGTTCCTTGGCCTTCGGCAGGGTGGTGCGGATCAGCTCGTGCTTGAACAGCGAGGCCGCCATGTTGACGAACATCGCTTCGCGGTGGGCGCTGGTGCGGCTGAATTTACGGCCGGATTTTTGGTGACGCATGGTCGTGATTCCTAATCGGCGCGCGGGCGGAAACCCGCGCTGTGTTTAATTAACCCAACATTCCCAGCTGGTGGCTGGCCGGCGGCCAGTTTTCCAGTTTCTGACCCAGGGTGAAGCCGCGTTGGGCCAGCACGTCCTTGATCTCGGTGAGGGATTTCTTGCCCAGATTCGGGGCCTTCAGCAGCTCGACTTCCGTACGCTGCACCAGGTCGCCGATGTAGTAGATGTTCTCGGCTTTCAGGCAGTTGGCGGAACGGACGGTCAGTTCCAGGTCGTCGATCGGACGCAGCAGCACCGGATCCACGCCCGGGCCGGCCGGCTTCTTGTCCTGGTCGGCGCGCTTGGTGAAGTCGCCGAACACCGACAGCTGGTCGGTCAGGATGTCGGCCGCGGTGCGGATCGCGTCTTCGGCGTCGATGGTGCCGTTGGTTTCGATGTCCAGCACCAGCTTGTCCAGGTCGGTACGCTGCTCGACGCGGGCCGCGACCACTTCATAGGCCACGCGGCGGACCGGCGAGAAGCTGGCGTCCAGCACCAGACGGCCGATGGTACGGGTCTCGTCGTCCGGACGGCGGCGGGCCGACGCCGGCTGGTAGCCGAAGCCGCGCTCGACCTTCAGGCGCATGTTGATCGAGGCGTCCTTGGTCAGGGTGCAGATCACGTGTTCCGGGTTCAGGATCTCGACCGTGTGGTCGGCCTTGATGTCGCCGGCGGTGACTTCACCCGCGCCGCTCTTGCTCAGGCTCAGGGTGGTGTGGTCGACGCCTTGCAGGCGCAGGGCGACGTCCTTCAGGTTCAGCAGGACTTCCAGCACGTCTTCCTGCAGGCCTTCGATGGTGCTGTATTCGTGCAGCACGCCGTCGATCTCGACTTCCGTGATGGCGAAGCCGGGAATCGAAGACAGCAGCACGCGGCGCAGGGCGTTGCCCAGCGTGTGGCCGTAACCGCGCTCCAGCGGTTCGATGACCACTTTCGCGCGGTGGGCGCTGCTACGTTCGATTACAGGGCCGCGCGGGCGCAGCACTTGGTGGGCGGTTACCGTCATGGGGAATGACACTCCTGAAGATTATTACTTCGAGTACAGTTCGACGATCAGCGCTTCGTTGATGTCGGAAGGCAGATCGGCGCGATCCGGAACGGCTTTGAACACACCGGCGAACTTGTTGCTGTCCACTTCGCACCAGCTCGGCACCAGGTCCATCTGCTGGGCCAGGTTCAGGGCTTCCTGCACGTTGAGGTGCTTCTTCGCGCGCTCGGTCAGCTCGATGCTGTCGCCGGCCTTGACCTGGTACGACGGCAGGTTGACGCTCTTGCCGTTGACCAGGATGGCCTTGTGCGACACCAGCTGGCGGGCGGCCGGACGGGTGACCGCGAAACCCATGCGGTAGACCACGTTGTCGAGGCGGGTTTCCAGGATCTGCAGCAGCATTTCACCGGTGTTGCCCTTGCGGCGGGCGGCTTTGGCGTAATAACCGCGGAACTGGCGTTCCAGCAGGCCGTAGATGCGCTTGACCTTCTGCTTCTCGCGCAGCTGGGTGGCGTAGTCGGACAGCTTGCCCTTCTTGGCCACGGCGCCGTGCTGGCCGGGTTTCTGTTCGAGTTTGCACTTGGAGTCGAGAGCGCGGGCCGGCGACTTCAGGCTGAGGTCAGCGCCTTCGCGACGCGACAGTTTACATTTGGGACCGATATAACGAGCCATGACTTATTGTTCTCCTTCCCTCAGACGCGGCGCTTTTTAGGCGGACGGCACCCGTTGTGCGGGATTGGGGTCACGTCGATGATGTTCATGATTTTGTATCCGCAGGCGTTCAGCGCGCGGACGGCGGATTCACGACCCGGGCCCGGGCCCTTGATGCGGACTTCGAGGGTCTTCACGCCGTAGTCCAAGGCCACTTTACCGGCCTTTTCCGAAGCGACCTGGGCCGCGAACGGGGTGGACTTGCGCGAACCGCGGAAGCCTGCGCCACCGGAGGTGGCCCAGCTCAGGGCATTGCCCTGGCGGTCGGTGATCGTGATGATGGTGTTGTTGAACGAAGCGTGGACGTGGGCGACGCCGTCGGTGACGACGCGCTTGATCTTCTTCTTCGTTTTGGCAGCGGCTGCAGCTTTGCTCATGTGCGTGCTTCCTTACTTCTTGATGGCTTTACGCGGACCCTTGCGGGTGCGGGCGTTGGTACGCGTACGCTGGCCGCGCAGCGGCAGGCCGCGGCGGTGGCGCAGACCGCGGTAGCAACCGAGATCCATCAGACGTTTGATCGACATGCCGACTTCGCGGCGCAGGTCGCCCTCGACCGTGAACTTGGCGACTTCCAGGCGGAGCTTCTCCACCTCGGGTTCGGACAGGTCACGGATTTTGGTGGACGGGTTGACGCCCGCCGATTCACACACCAGTTTGGAACGGGTGCGGCCGATTCCGAAAATGCTTTGCAGGCCGACCCAGACATGCTTCTGGGCAGGCAGATTGACACCAGCTATGCGCGCCATCAGGCGTTCTCCATATAAGATTCACCGCGGAGGGGAATCGAAAATTATACCAAGGCTTCGGGTTAAATGAAAGCCCGGCCGGCCGAGGCCGTCCGAACTCCGGCATGGGGAGTGTGCCCATGCTCCAGCGACAAGCTCATGCCGGGAACCCTTCCGGGCGCCCGCCCCGCGCTACTCCAGCGCAGGGCATACAATCGCTTACCCGCGCGCGAAGCTGCCGCGCGAGCCGCTCTTCAAATTGGCCTTCTTCATCAGGCCTTCGTACTGATGGGACACCAGGTGCGCTTGGATCTGCGCCGTGAAGTCCATCACCACCACCACCACGATGAGAAGGGACGTACCGCCAAAGGTGAACGGGACGTTGAATCCGGCGCGCATCAGCTCCGGAGTCAGGCAGACCAGCACCAGGTACAGGCCGCCGATCAGGGTCAAACGGGTCAGCACGCCGTCGATGTAATCGGCGGTGGCCTTGCCGGGACGGATACCCGGAACCAGGGCGCCCGACTTCTTCAGGTTGTCCGCGGTTTCCTGGGAGTTGAACACCAGGGCGGTATAGAAGAAGGCGAAGCCGAGAATCAAGGCGCCATATAATAGCATATGCAACGGCTCATTGGGAGCCAAGGCCTGGGAAACCGACTGCAGGCCGCGGAACAGGGTGCCACGCCAGCCTTCGGCCTGTGCCGAATCGGCGCTCATCCAGGTCGAAATCGTGGCCGGGAACAGGATCAGGCTGGAGGCGAAGATGGCCGGAATCACGCCGGACATGTTCAGCTTCAGCGGCAGATGCGAGCTCTGGTTCATGTACGCCTGGCGGCCGCCTTGGCGGCGGGCGTAGTTCACGGTGATGCGGCGCTGGCCGCGCTCCATGAACACCACGAAGAAGGTCACGCCGAGCACCAGGGCGATGATCACGAAAATCGAGAACACGCTGATGTCGCCGCTGGAGACCTGCTGCAGGGTGGTGATAACCGCCGACGGCAGGCCGGCGACGATGCCGGCGAAGATGATCAGCGACACGCCGTTGCCGATGCCGCGCTCGGTGATCTGTTCGCCCAGCCACATCAGGAACAGGGTGCCGGCGGTCAGCGAGACAACGGCCGTGATGGTGAACGCCAGGCCCGGCACGTAGACCGCGCCCGGCTGCGCCTGCAGCCAGCTGACGATGCCGAAGCTCTGGAAGATGGCCAACGGAATCGCGCCGACGCGGGCATACTGCGTCAGTTTGCGGCGGCCGGCCTCGCCTTCCTTCTTCAGCGCCTTCCAGGGCTCGTACATCTGCCCCATCAACTGCACGATGATGGAGGCCGAGATGTAGGGGACCACGTTCAAGGCAAGCAGACTGAAGCGCTGCAGGGCGCCGCCGGAGAACATGTTGAACATGTCCACGATGGTGCCCTGCTGCCCTTCCATCAACTGCAGCATGGCCTGGGGATTGACGCCGGGCACCGGGATGTAGCTACCGATGCGGTAGACGATCAACGCCAGGACCACGAACATTAAACGCTGGCGGAGCTCGGTGAATTTGCCGAGACCGCCGAACAGGGATGCTGCAGAGCTTGCTTGGGACAAGGTATTACTCCGTTACCGAACCGCCGGCGGCTTCGATGGCGGCTTTCGCGCCCTCGGTGGCCAGAATGCCTTTCAGCACGAACTTCTTGCTGACTTCGCCCTTCTTGACGATCTTGGCCTGCTTGGCCTTGGCCGGCACCAGCTTGGCGGCGCGCAGCACGGCGAAATCGACTTCGGCGACGTCCAGCTTGTCCAGCTGGTACAGCAGCACTTCGGCGGTGTCGTTCTTCAGCTTGGAGCGGAAGCCGACCTTCGGCAGACGCTTCTTGAGCGGCATCTGGCCGCCTTCGAAGCCCGGCTTGATCTTGCCTTTACCGGTACGGGCGTAGGAGCCCTTGTGGCCGCGGCCGGCGGTCTTGCCGAGGCCGGAGCCGATGCCGCGACCGACACGGACGCGTTCTTTGCGGGCGCCCGGCGCCGGGGACAGGGTGTTCAATTGCATGTTGTTTCTCCTAGGCCCGGTTACGATTCGACGCGGACGAGGTAGTGCAGCTGATTGATCAGGCCGCGGACCGACGGGGAATCCTTCAGTTCACGGACGTCGTTGAGCTTGTTCAGGCCCAGGGCCTTGACCGACAGGCGGTGGCGCTGTTGGCAGCCGCGCAGGCCTTTGACCAGGCGGACTTTGACGGTTTTCTCGGACATTAGACGATCTCCTCGACTTTCTTGCCGCGCTTGGCCGCGATGCGGGCCGGCGACTGGATGGAGGTCAGGCCCTTGACGGTGGCGCGCACCAAGTTGATCGGGTTGCGCGAACCGATGGCCTTGGCCAGCACGTCCTTGACGCCGACCGCTTCGAACACGGCGCGCATGGCGCCGCCGGCGATCACGCCGGTACCTTCGGAGGCCGGTTGCATGAACACGCGGGCCGCACCGTGGCCGGACTTGACCGGATGCCACAGGGTGCCTTGGTTCAGGTCGACGCTGACCATGGTCTTGCGGGCCTGGTCCATCGACTTCTGGATGGCGACCGGGACTTCGCGGGCCTTACCGTAACCGAAGCCGATCTTGCCGGCGCCGTCGCCGACCACGGTCAGCGCGGTGAAGGTGAACTGGCGGCCGCCCTTGACGGTCTTGGACACGCGGTTGACGGCGACCAGCTTCTCGATGAAGCCGTCGTCGTTCTCGTTGTTGCGATTGCGATCGCGTTCGTTGCTGCTCATGTGAGCTCCTAATCAGTGTGTAGATTGTACGGCTTGGCCGCTTAGAGTTGTATGGAACATGGCGGCGGCTTTCGCCGCCGCCGGGTACTGCTTAGAATTGCAGGCCGCCCTCGCGGGCCGCTTCGGCCAAGGCCTTGATGCGGCCGTGGTAGCGGTAACCGGAACGGTCGAACGCGACGCGCTCGACGCCGGCGGCACGGGCCTTCTCGGCGATCGCGCGACCGACCTTGGCCGCGGCGTCCATGTTCTTGCAGCTGGACAGGCCGTCCTTGACGTCGGCCTGCACGGTCGAGGCCGAAGCCAGCACCTTGGAGCCGTCGGCGGTGAACACCTGGGCGTAGATGTGCTGTCCGGAACGCAGGACCGACAGACGGGCCACACCCAGGTCGCGGATGTGGGAACGGGTGGTTTTGGCGCGGCGCAGGCGGGCGATGTTCTTTTTCATGGTAATGACCTCGAGGATGCGGAAGGACCTGATTAGGCCTTCTTGGCTTCCTTCATAATGATTTTCTCGCCGGCGTACCGGATGCCCTTGCCCTTGTACGGCTCGGGTTTGCGGTAAGCGCGGATCTTGGCGGCGACTTCGCCGATCAGCTGCTTGTCGGCGCCCGAAATCAGGATTTCGGTCTGCGACGGGGTGCTGATGGTGATGCCGGCCGGCGCGGTGAACACGACCGGATGCGAGAAGCCCAGGCTCAGGTTCAGGTTGTTGCCTTCGACGGCGGCGCGGTAACCCACGCCGACCAGTTCCAGCTTGCGGGTGAAGCCTTCCGAGACGCCGGTGGCCATGTTGGCCAGGATGGCGCGCAGGGTACCGGTCAGGGCGATGCTTTCATCGTTGGCCGGGGTCAGCAGGGCCTGGCCGTTTTCGACGGCGACGCCGACGTTGTCCGGCTTGGCGATGCTCAGGGTGCCCTTCGGGCCCTTCAGGGTGATTTTGCCGTCGGCGACGTTGAGTTCAACGCCCTTGGCGAGGGTAATCGGCTTTTTGGCGACGCGTGACATGGTGCGTTCTCCTTAGGCCACGAGGCAGATGACTTCGCCGCCGACGCCCGCGCTGCGGGCCTGGCGATCGGTCATCAGACCTTTCGAGGTGGAAATGATGGCGACGCCCAGACCGCCGAGCACGTTCGGCAGGTCTTCCTTGCCGCGGTACTGGCGCAGGCCCGAACGGGAAACGCGCTCCAGGCGCTCGATGACCGGACGGCCTTCGTAGTACTTCAGCGCGATTTCGAGCTTGGCGGCGGCCTTCTCGCCGGTCACGCGGAAGTCGCCGATGTAGCCTTCGGCCTTCAGCACGTCGGCGATGGCGAGCTTCATCTTGGAGGCAGGCATCGAAACCTGCGGTTTGCCGACGGCCAGCGCGTTCTTGATGCGCACCAGCATGTCGGCGATTGGATCAGTCATGCTCATTGGAAATATCCTTGTCGATTAAAGCATCGATATCCGCGATCTTTCGATTGCGATTACCAGCTGGCCTTGCGAAGGCCGGGGACGTCGCCACGCATGGTGGCTTCGCGCAGTTTGTTGCGGCCGAGGCCGAACTTGTTGTACACGCCGCGCGGGCGGCCGGTCAGTTCGCAACGGGTGGTGACGCGGGCCGGCGACGAATCGCGCGGCAGCTTCTGCAGCTTGATGACCGCCGCTTCCTTCTCTTCGTAGGACGCGGTGGTGCTGGCGATGATCTTCTTCAGATCGGCGCGCTTGCCGGCGTATTTGGCGACGAGCTTCTTCCGCTTGATGTCGCGGTTAATCATTGACGATTTGGCCATGAGTGCCTCGGATCAGTTGCGGAAGGGGAAACCGAAGGCTTCGAGCAGCGCCTTGGCTTCTTCGTTGGTTTTGGCGGTGGTGGTCACGGCGATATCCATGCCGCGCATCGCGTCGACGGCGTCGAAGTCGATTTCCGGGAAGATGATCTGTTCCTTGACACCCATGTTGTAGTTGCCACGGCCATCGAAGGAACGGCCATTCACGCCACGGAAGTCGCGCACGCGCGGCAACG
>CAZRXZ010000010.1:0-11367 GCA_964604095.1 uncultured Arenimonas sp.
ATGCGCCGCAACATCCTCGGGCGGCAATGGCTGATCGAGGTGCAGGCGCGCCAGGGCTTCCTCACCGACCTGAACCTGCGCTCGCCTTGGCTCTCCTATCTGTACGGCATCCTGTCCACCCTGCTGCTGACCGCGCTGTCGTACATGGCATCGGTCAACCGGCAACGCGAGCGGCGCGAATTCGCGCAACGCGCCCGGCACAGCGCCTTGGTCGAGAACTCGGTGGATGCCATCATCGGCGAAACGCCGGACGGCCGGGTGACGAGCTGGAACCCCGGCGCCGAACGCCTGTTCGGCTACCAGGCCGACGAAGTGCTGGGCCGGCACGGCAACGAACTGCTGGTGCCGACCGAGCACCTGGACGAAGAGGAGCATATCGCCCGCAGCATCCGTCAGGGCCTGCCGGTGGCGCCGTTCGACAGCGTGCGCCGCCGCAAGGACGGCAGCCTGCTGGAGGTGTCGATCGCCGCGGTGCCGCTGTTCGACAGCCGCGGCAAACTGACCGAGCTGGCCAAGACCATCCGCGACATCACCTCGCTGAAGGCCGCCGAACACGACCTGCGCAGGCTCAACGCCTCGCTGGAGGAGGAGGTCGCCTCGCGCACCGCCACGCTCAAACGCGAAAGCGAACGGCTCGACTACATCCTCAGCGGCACCAACGTCGGCACCTGGGAGTGGAACGCGCAGACCGGCGAATTGCACATCAACGCGCGCTGGGCCGACATCGTGGGCTACACACTGGACGAGCTGCAACCGTTGTCGATCGATGTCTGGAACCGGCTGGTGCACCCGGACGACGGTCGGCGTTCCCAGGAGCTGCTGCGCCGCCATTTCGCCGGCGAAATCCCGTTCTACCACACCGAAGTGCGCATGCGGCACCGCGACGGCCATTGGGTCTGGGTCCTGGACCGCGGCCGCATCTCCACCTGGACCGCGGACGGCAAGCCGGAGTGGATGCACGGCACGCACATGGACATCAGCCAGACGCACGGCCTGCTGGAGCGCCTGCAGGCCAGCCAACAGCTGCTGGAAACCACCAGCCTGCTGGTCAGCACCGGCGGCTGGGAGTGGTATCTGGAAACCGGCGACGTGGTCTGGACCGACGGCTGCAAGCGTATCCACGAAGTGCCCATGGATTACGTCCCGACCCTGACCTCCGCGCTCGACTTCTATCCGCCCGAGGCACGCCAGAAGCTGCGCAAGGCCGCGGAAAAGGCCGTCATGCAAGGCGGTGGATACGACCTGGAACTGCCCTTCATCAACGCCAAGGGCCGCCAACTCTGGGTCCGCACCATCGGCCGGGCCGAAACCGAGCACGGCCAGACCATCAAGATGATCGGCGTCATCCAGGACATCAGCGCCCACCGCGACGCCGAAAACGAGCTGATGCGCGCGATGCAGATGGCCGAAGCCGCCAATGCCGCCAAAAGCGCCTTCCTGGCCAATACCAGCCACGAGATCCGAACCCCGTTGAACGCCATGATCGGCCTGTCGCACCTGCTGCAGCAGACCGCGCTCGATGCCGAGCAGCAGAACCTGCTGGCCAAGATCCAGCTCGCCAACCGCGCCCTGCTGGGCGTGGTCAACGATGTGCTCGACCTGTCGAAGATCGAAGCCGGCGAGATGTCGATTGACAACCAACCGCTCGATCTGTGCGACTTGCTTCGCGAAATCGCCGACATCTGGCGACCGCAGGCCGAGGCCAAAGGCCTGACCATACAGGTCGCGGTTCCCGAGGACTGCCACTGCCTGGTGTTGGGCGACGTGCTCAGGCTGCGACAGATGCTCAACAACCTGATGGGCAACGCGGCCAAATTCACCGAGCACGGCGGCATCACCCTGGCCTGCGAACTGCTCGAGGAAAACGAGGAACGCGCGTTGGTCCGCCTGGCCGTGCACGATACCGGCATCGGCATCGAAGCCGACAAACTGCCGCAGCTGTTCAGCCCGTTCACCCAGGCCGACGCCTCGACCACGCGCAAATACGGCGGCACCGGCCTCGGCCTGTCGATCGTCAAGCAATTGGCCGGCCTGATGGGCGGCGAAGTCGGCGCCGACAGCCGCCCGGGCGAAGGCAGCACCTTCTGGGTGCGCCTGCCGCTGCGGAAATACGCGCACGACCGCATCGTCGCAGAACCGCACAACGGCACACTCGGCATCCTCATCGCCCTGGCCGACGAAACCGCCCGCGATCGGCTGGCCGATACCGCGCGCGCCTTGGGCTGGCGTGCCGAAGTCGTGGTCGATGCCGCAGCCGCGCTATCGCGTCTGAACGATGGCGCCCAGGCAGGCCAGCGGATCGATGCCGTGTTGGCCGAAATCCCCTCCACCGCGGCGGCGGCGGCGGCGGCACGCCTGCACCAACGCCTGCCCACCGTCTTGTTGGCCGCGCAAGGCCGGCACCTGGCGCCGATGCCGGAAAACGATGGCGTGCTCGAACTGCCCGCCAGCTCCTCTGCCCTGTTCAATGCGGCACATGAAGCCATCATCCGGCGCGGCGGCGACCACGGCCGCCTGCTGCAGTCGACGCCGGTGTCGGCCACCCGTACGCTTTGGTTGCCGGAAGTGCGGGTATTGCTGGTGGACGACAGCGAAATCAACCAGGAAGTGGCCCAGCGCATCCTGGAGCGTGAAGGCGCCCGGGTGACGTGCGCCGGCAACGGCGCGGCGGCCCTGGACCTGCTTCGTCAGACCCCCGCGGCCTTCGACCTGGTGCTGATGGACGTGCAGATGCCGGTGATGGACGGCAACGAGGCGACCTTGCGTATCCGCCGCGAACTGGGCCTGCACCGGCTCCCGATTCTGGCGCTCACCGCAGGCGCCTTGGCGGCCGAGCGGCAACGCACCATCGCGGCCGGCATGAACGACTTCATCAGCAAGCCGATCGATCCGAACGACTTGATTCAGCGCGTGCGCACGCATGTCGAACGCGCGCGCGGCAGGGCACTGCCCGCGGTGCCGCGCACGCCCGATGCCGGGCGGCATGACTGGCCGGAAATCGCCGGCATCGACGGCGCGCTGGCCATGGCCCGGGTGGGCGACTGGGCGCTGTTCCGCCGCATGCTGGCCCGCCTGTTGCGCGACGCGACGGAATTCAGCGTGCCGCCGCCGGCACCGGACGATTCCGCCCAATGGCAGCAGCTGAGCGCCCGTCTACACAAACTGCGGGGCAACGCCGGCCTGTTGGGCGCCACCACGGTGCATCGTTTGGCCGGCGAAGCCGAACGGCGGAGCCGGGAAACGCAGGCGGGCCCGTTACATGAATCCTTGATGGCGCTGGCCACCGCGTTGAACTCGCTGCGGCAAGCGGCGGCGCCGGTCCTGGACAGCGCCTCGGCAGCCACGGGCGGGCAAGCCGCCGCTCAGGCGGTTGCCCCTGAAACCCTGCAACGCATCCGGACCTTGCTGGAAAACCAGGACCTGGAAGCCGTCGCCCTGATCGGCACCCATGCCGAGGGCCTGCGCGCCGCCATCGGCGACAGCACCTACGCCAGCCTGCAGGAAGCGCTCGAAGAGCTGGACTTCGGCAAGGTCCTCGCGCTTATGCCCGAGACCTGAACCCGATCAGCGTAGCTGGCTGTCCTTGCTGCCGCGGCGGTTGTAGGCGCTGAAGCCGCCTACGGCATCCTGTTCGCTCTGGCAGGCCACGCACAGGCGCACGCCCGGTACGGCACGACGCCGGGCCTCCGGGATATCGGCTTCGCAGTCCTCGCACCGGCTCAGGCTTTCGCCGCGCGGCAGCTTGCCGCGCGCACGGGCGATGGCGTCTTCGACACTGGCGTCGATTTGATCCTGCACCGCGCCGTCGCGGCTCCAGCCTCCAGCCATCACATCCTCTTCAATAGCCAATATCTATCGCTAAAATACAATCAATCAATTGGAATTATATATAGTCTGGACCTATCATAATTTCAAGTTCGATTCACAACCCCCACTGGAGATAACCATGTCCCTGATCAACACCAGCGTGCAGCCGTTCAAGGCCCAAGCCTACCACAACGGCAAATTCATCGAAGTCACCGACGCCAGCCTGAAGGGCAAATGGTCCGTGCTGGTGTTCATGCCGGCCGCCTTCACCTTCAACTGCCCGACCGAAGTGGAAGACGCCGCCGACAACTACGCCGAATTCCAGAAACTGGGCGCGGAAGTCTACATCGTCACCACCGACACCCACTTCTCGCACAAGGTCTGGCACGAAACCTCGCCGGCGGTCGGCAAAGCCCAGTTCCCGCTGGTCGGCGACCCGACCCACGCCCTGACCAACGCCTTCGGCGTGCACATCCCGGAAGAAGGCCTGGCCCTGCGCGGCACCTTCGTGATCAACCCGGACGGCGTCATCAAGACCGCCGAAGTGCACTCCAATGAAATCGCGCGCGACATCAGCGAAACCCTGCGCAAGCTGAAAGCCGCCCAGTACACCGCCGCCAACCCGGGCCAGGTCTGCCCGGCCAAGTGGAAGGAAGGCGAGAAGACCATCGCCCCGTCGCTGGACCTGGTCGGCAAGATCTAAACCGTCCGCCGCCACCGCCGCCTGCCAACAGGCGGCGGTGAGCCCCCCCCCTATTGCGTCCGAAACCGCCCGCTGCCGGGCGGTTCCGGTTCATTGCGCCTGAATTCCGGAGGATTCCATGCTCGATACCGCCATCAAATCCCAGCTGCAGGCCTATCTGGAGAAGCTGCAGCGTCCGATCGAACTGATCGCCAGCCTGGACGACAGCGCCGGCGCCGCCGGGCTGCGCGAGCTGCTGGAAGCCATCGCGCCGCTGTCGGATAAGGTCTCCCTGCGCTTCGACGGCACGCATGCCCTGCGTCCCTCGTTCGGCGTCGCCGCCTTGGGCGAAGCGCCGCGCGTGCATTTCGCCGGCATTCCGATGGGCCATGAATTCACCTCGCTGGTGCTGGCGCTGCTGCACACCGGCGGCCATCCGCCGAAGGTCGAGCCGGAACTGCTGGCGCAGATCCGCGCCCTGCCCGGCAAGGCCGATTTCCAGACATTCGTCTCGCTCAGCTGCCACAACTGCCCGGACGTGGTGCAGGCCTTCAACCTGATCGCCGTGCAGAATCCCGGCTACAGCCACACCATGATCGACGGCGCGATGTTCCCGGACCTGGTGGAGCAACGCCAGGTGATGGCGGTGCCCAAGGTCTACCGCGATACCGAGGACTTCGGCAGCGGCCGCATGAGCCTGGAGGAGATCGTCGCCAAGCTCGACACCGGCGCGGCAGAACGCGAAGCCGAGACCATCCGCGCCAAAGCGCCGTACGACGTGCTGATCGTCGGCGGCGGTCCGGCCGGCGCGGCCGCGGCCATCTACGCCGCACGCAAAGGCATCCGCACCGGCATCGCGGCCGAACGCTTCGGCGGCCAGGTGCTGGACACCCTGGCCATCGAGAACTTCATCTCGGTGCCGGAAACCGAAGGTCCGAAACTGGCGATGGCGCTGGAGCAACACGTCAAGGCCTATGACGTGGACGTGATGAACGGCCAGCGCGCGGTGGAACTGGTGCCCGGCGAACTGACCGAAGTGAAGCTGGCCAACGGCGCCTCGCTGAAGAGCCGCACCGTGATCCTGAGCACCGGCGCGCGCTGGCGCGAGATGAACGTGCCCGGCGAAGCCGAATACCGCAACAAGGGCGTGGCCTACTGCCCGCACTGCGACGGCCCGCTGTTCAAGGGCAAGCGCGTGGCGGTGATCGGCGGCGGCAACTCCGGCGTCGAGGCCGCCATCGACCTGGCCGGCGTGGTCGCCCACGTCACCCTGATCGAGTTCGACACCAAACTACGCGCCGACGCGGTGTTGCAGGACAAGCTGCGCAGCCTGCCGAACGTGGACATCCTCCTCAACGCGCTCAGCACCGAAGTGCACGGCGACGGCAGCCGGGTCAACGGCCTGAGCTACCGCGACCGCGCCACCGACGAACTCAAGCGCCTGGAACTGGAAGGCATCTTCGTGCAGATCGGCCTGCTGCCGAACACCGATTGGCTGAAAGGCACCGTCGCGCTCAGCCCGCGCGGCGAGATCGAGATCGACGCCCGCGGGCAGACCTCGGTGCCGGGCGTGTTCGCCGCCGGCGACTGCACCACGGTGCCGTACAAGCAGATCATCATCGCCACCGGCGCCGGCGCCACCGCCGCGCTCGGCGCGTTCGACCACCTGATCCGGACCACCGGCGCGGCCTGAGCGTTCAGGCCGGAACCCCCATCCACCGCATCCGCGGATGCGGTAGCATGGGGGTTTCCGTTTCCGCCTGACGCCGATGAAGCTCCGCCACCTCGTACTGCCCGTCCTGCTGGCCGGCAATCCGCTCGCCGCCCAGCCGCCGACCGTGTTGTTGATGGGCGGCTCCTATCAGACCTGCTCCAGCCTCGACACCGACGACTGCCGTAGCGACCAGCGCGAATTCCCCGGCGCGCGCCAGGCGCCGCTGTTCCGCATCGACCCCGCCGTATTCGATGACATTCTCGATGCCGGCTTCTGGGCCGCCCGCCCCGACGCGCCCGCCCCCGCACGCATAGCCGCCCTGTTGCGGCGCGCACACCAGCAAACCCGCGGCGCAGCGCTGGATGGCGAAGCCATGGCCAAGGCGCTGCAGGCGGCCGATGCCGCGGTGTGGAACAGCCTGCTGGCGCTGGAGCGCGACATGATCCTGTCGGCCTTCGAACTCCCGCAACTGCATGCCGACGGCAGCCGCCGCACCGAGGGCGTGCGCCTGGACGGCGACACCACCGGCCATGACGCCACCCTGTTCCGCCGCTTCGTGGCCGAAGCGGGCAAGCGCTCGCCGGGCAAACGGCCGCGCATCGCCTTCGTCACCTCGGCCTCGAACGACAGCTTCTACTACGTCGACCTGAACATCGGTCTGCTCGAACAGGCCGGCGCCGAGGTGGTCTGGTGGCCGGTGGATCCGGCGATGAACGCGGCGGTCAATGAAGGCCGCGGTTGCGATGCGCTCATCCCGCTGCGCCGCGAACGGCTGACGCAGCTCGGACGCGAACGCGTGTATCCGGATCTGCATGCGCGGCAAGCAGCCGCCTGCCGCGACCCCGAGGCCTTGGCCGCGGTGCCGGAACAGGTGCAGGGCCTGTTCTTCGACGGCGGCGACCAGTGGCTGCACCGCGAGACCTTCTTCGGCGCCGACGGGCAGCCGAACCGTTGGCTGCGGAACCTGCGCGCCGCCTTCGCGCGCGGCGAACTGGTGATATCCGGCACCAGCGCCGGCGCCGCCATCCAATCCGGCCCGGGCGGCATGGTCACCAACGGCCTGAGCGTGAATGCCTTGAGCACCGGCGCCATCGCCTACCGCGGCAGCATGCCCGAAGGCTGCGAGCGCGCCATGCGCTGCCCGATTCCGTTGCGCGAAGACGACCTGACCTGGTGGCCTGGCGGCGGCATCGACCTCATCGGCGAGTATCTGGTGGATACCCATGTGGCCGAACGCCGGCGCGAACTGCGCCTGATCACCCTGATGACCGACATCGCCGCGACAGAGGCGCCGCCCCTGCAGGCCGGCATCGGCGTGGACGAAACCAGCGGGCTTCTGATCCATCTGCAGGATGGCGGCATGCAGCTGGAGGCCTTGGGGCAATCGGGCGCGTGGTGGTTCGAGCGGCCCGGCGCGCGCACAGCCGCCGGCGGATGGTCGCTGCGCGGGCACTATCTGGCGCCGGGCGGCCGCCTAGCCTGGCGTGATGGCCGTCTGCAGGCCCCCGACGCCGCGATGCCGACAGGCCTGCGGACGGCCGACATCCGGCCCGGCGGCGATGCCCTGCAACCCACGGTGCTGCGCGCCGCGGTCTGGGACATGGCGCGCGGCACATACGGCCATACACGGTTGCAGGCGCTCGACTTCCGGCTGGATGTGCGCCTGACGCCGGAATCGCGCATCTGGCAGGGCCCGCAGGGCCAAACCGGCGTAACCGGCCTCGAACTGCAGCTGAAGCCCGGCACCGATACCGACTGAACGGCGTTCACCCGGCTGCCACGGCGTTTCGGCTAGGCTGAGCGCCCGATACGGAGCCCGGCCATGCACCGCAAACCCTTCCTGCCGCAGAAACCCTGCCAACGTTGCGGGCGTCCGTTCACCTGGCGCAAGAAATGGGAACGCGACTGGGCCCAGGTGAAATACTGCTCCGAGCGCTGCCGACGCGCGCCGGAGCGCACATGAGCACCCTGCGCCTGATCCTGGGCGACCAGCTCAATCCGCGGCACCCGTGGTTCGAACGGATCGATCCGCAGGTGCTGTATGTGCTGATGGAAATCCGCCAGGAAACCGATTACGTGCTGCACCATGCGCAGAAGATCCTGGCCGTGTTCGCCGGTATGCGCGAACTGGCCCGCGGTCTGCGCGAGGCCGGCCACCGCGTGCTCCATATCGCCATCGACGACGCCGACAACCGCCACAGCCTGACCGGGAACCTCGATGCCCTGATCGCCGAAACCGGCGCCACGCGTTTCGAATGGCAGGCGCCGGACGAATACCGGCTGGACGCGCAGCTGGATGACTGGTTCGCCCGCTCGGGCTTGGCCGGCGGCAAGACCTCCAGCGCGCATTTCCTCGGCAACCGCTTCGAGGCCAGGCGGCTGTTCGCCGGCAAGAAGCAATGGCGCATGGAGATCTTCTACCGGCACATGCGCCGCGCGCACGGCGTGCTGCTGGAACCGGACGGCGAACCGGTCGGCGGGCAATGGAACTTCGACGCCGAGAACCGCAAGCCCTGGCGCGGCGAGCCGGGCGAGCCGGCGGACCTCAGGCCACGCCACGACCACTCGGCGCTGTGGCGACAGATCCAAGCCGCCGGCGTGGCCTCGTTCGGTGACCCGTGCGCAGACGGTTTCCGCTGGCCGCTCAACCGCGCCGAGGCGCTCGGGCAGCTGGACGCGTTCGTCCGCGACGCGTTGCCGCATTTCGGCGATTACCAGGACGCCATGAGTCCGTCCGCGCCGCGCCTGTTCCACTCGCTGCTGTCGTTCGCGCTGAACGTGAAGATGCTGCATCCGCGCGAGGTCATCGACGCCGCCGAAACCGCCTGGCGCGAAGGCCGTGCGCCGTTGGCGGCGGTGGAAGGCTTCATCCGCCAGATCCTCGGCTGGCGCGAATACATCCGCGGCGTGTATTGGGCGCACATGCCGGGCTACGAGCTCAGCAATGCGCTGCAGCACGATACGCCGCTGCCGGACTGGTTCTGGACCGGCAAGACCGGCATGCGTTGTCTGGCGGATGCCATCGGCAATTCGCTGCACTACGCGCACGCGCACCACATCCAGCGTCTGATGGTGATCGGCAATTTCGCCCTGCTGGCCGGCATCGACCCGCAGGCCCTGCACCGCTGGTACCTCGGCGTCTACATCGACGCCTTCGAGTGGGTGGAGTTGCCGAACACGCTGGGCATGAGCCAATTCGCCGACGGCGGCCTGCTGGCCAGCAAGCCGTATGCCGCCAGCGCCGCCTACATCCACCGGATGGGCGGCGACTACTGCCGTGGCTGCGCCTACCGGCGCGATCGGCGCACCGGACCGGACGCCTGCCCGTTCAACGCGCTGTACTGGGACTTCCATCTGCGCCACGCCGATAAGCTCGCGCGCAATCCGCGCATCGGCATGGTGTACCGCAACCTGGCCGGCATGGATGCGGCCGAAACCGCGGCCATCCGGCAACGGGCCGACGCCCTGCGCGCCGGCCTCGATGCGCTGTGATCAACCCACGCGCAGGCTGCGCATGCTGATCGAGCCCAAATCGTAGGCCGCATTGAACATCTGCAGCGGCTCGTCGGCCTGCGCCATGGCCAGCACATACAGCAGCGGCCAGTAATGTTCGGGCGTGGGCACCGCCTGTGCGGCGCCGGGGAAGCGGCCGTAATCGGCCAAGGCCTCGAGGTCGCGGCGGGTGACGGCATCCGCCACGGCGGCATCGAAAGCCGCGGCCCATGCCGGCGTAGCGCCCGGCGACAGCATGCGCAGGTTGTGCACGATATTGCCGCTGCCGACCACCATCACCCCGGCCTCGCGCAACGGCGCCAGTTTCCGCGCCAGGGCCACGTGCTGCTGCGCGCCGTACGCGCGCGGCAGGCTCAGTTGCGCCACCGGCACGTCCGCCTCGGGAAACAGGTGCATCAGCACCTGCCAGGCGCCATGGTCCAGCCCCCAGCGCGTATCGGCCGCGACTTCACCGCCGGCCAACGCCATCACCTGCTGCGCCAATTCCGGGCTGCCCGGCGCCGGATAACGCACCGCGAACAGCTCGGCCGGAAAGCCGCCGAAATCGTGGATGGTGTCCGGCTTCGCCAGGGCGCAGACCTTGGCGCCGTCGGTTTCCCAGTGCGCCGACACGCACAGCACCGCGCGCGGCTTCGGCAGTTCCCGGCCGAGCCGCCGCCAGGCCTCGCGGAACGGATTCCCGGTGATGGCGTTCATCGGACTGCCGTGTCCGAGGAACAGGGCCGGCGTGCGTTCGCCCATGTCAGGCTCCCGAAGTGGATTTCCGCACAGTCTAGCGCCGGCGCCGGCCGGCGTCAGCGCGTCGCCTGCAATTCACTGTTGCACGCCTCAGGCCAAGGCGTGACGCAGGTAATCCTGCACCGCGCCGCGGTCGCCGCGGAACACCACGCGCGCCGCCTTCTGCTCCAGCTGGTAGGCGTACATCGGATCGTAGTAGCCCTGCAGCAGCTCGCGGATCCACAGCGCATGCCGCTCCGGATGGCCCTGTCGGTGCGCCACCAATGCTGATGCCATCTGCGTCGCCAGCTGGCCGTAGCGCAGACCGCCGAGCCGCCGGCTGAGATTGGCCAGCGACTGCCGCAGCTCCTCGGCGAAGGCGTCGAAGCCCGGTGCCTCGCCGAGCGCGGCCTGCCAATCCTGCAGGTTGCGCAGGATGTAGTTGCGGAAGGTATGCCGTACGCGCTCCTCGAGCGGCACTTCCAGCACCACCACCGGCGCGCCCAAGGTGCGTTCACGCAAATCCTCCGGCACCGCGATACGGCCGATCAGGCGGCTTTCGTCCTCCAGCAGCACCGGCGCTTCGGCATGCGCATGGCGGTTGCGCAGCAGGGCGATCGCCAGCGCGTTCTCGAAACCGATCTGGCTCGGTTGCCCGCCCAGGCGCTTGCCGAACGCGCTGCCGCGGTGGTTGGCCAGGCCTTCCAGGTCGATGGCGCCGGGAACCTCGGCCAACAGATCGGTCTTGGCGCAGCCGGTCTGGCCGGACAGCACCAGAAACCGGCGCTCGCGCGCCTGCGCTTCCAGATTGTCGAGCAGGAAGCGGCGCATGGCCTTGTAGCCGCCGATGACGCGCGGATACGGCACGCCGGCCTCGGCCAACCACTGCTGGGCGATGCGCGAACGCAGGCCGCCGCGAAAGCAATACAGGAAG